>SKXH01000028.1 GCA_007128495.1 Bacteroidota bacterium | reverse complement strand
GACTATAGAGAATACCTATGGAATACCTGGCAGCAAACATTGAAAACGAATACATCATTTAAAGATGAATATCCTATAATAACCAAAGATGGCACCCGTAAATGGGTGTGGGAGCAGGGGCATGGTATATTCTCAGAAGACGGTAATTTATTAGCTTTAGAGGGATTTATATCCGACATTACCGAAAAGAAAAATGCGGAAACTGCTTTACAAGAATCACAGCAGATGCTTGAAAGCATTCTCAATACTATACCCGTGCGCGTCTTCTGGAAAGACAGAAACGGTAAATACCTTGGATGCAACAAACCATTTGCCCTCGATGCAGGTTTATCTGAACCTGACGAACTCATCGGCAAAGATGACTATCAAATGGGATGGATCGAACAGGCAGAGTTATACCGTGCCGATGACCGTGAAGTCATTGAAAGTGAACAACCTAAAATTGGCTATGAAGAACCGCAAACAAGACCGGACACAGGAAAACGGTGGCTGCGCACGAGTAAAATTCCTCTCCGGGACAGCACCGGCGACATAGTCGGTATTCTCGGGACTTATGAAGACATCACAGAAAGAAAACGAGCCGGCGAATTATTACAACAATCGGAGTCATTGTTCCGTACCGTATGGGAAGAATCGCTCGACGGAATGCGCCTTACCAACGAAGAAGGTACAATATTACAGGTAAACAACGCGTATTGCCGGATTGTCGGGATGCCGAGAGAAGAGATTGAAGGTAAACCGCTCTCTGTTGTTTATAGCCAGGAACGGGCCGATCATATTGTTCGACAACATCAGGAGCGTTTCACAACGCATTCGTACATACCTCACGTAGAAAAAGAACTCACCTTACGAAACGGTAAAAAAGTCTGGTTCGAGGTCTCGAATTCATACTTCACCCGGAATGGAGACAAACCATTATTACTCAGTGTATTCAGAGATATAACCGCACGGGTACAGGCAGAAAAAGCACTCCGTGAGTCCGAAGAAAAATTTCGCTCGCTTTTTGAGGAAACAAAAGATACGGTATATATCACAACGCCCGGCGGAAAATTATTGGATATAAATCCTGCCGGTGTGGAAACCTTCGGGTATACATCAAAAGAAGAATTACAAGAAATTAATATAGCACGCGACCTCTATTTATATCCGGATGACCGTGAAAAGTACATACAAAAATTACATAAGGAGGGTTTTTTAAAAGATTTTGAAATTACACTCAAGCGAAAAGATGGGAGTAAATTCACTGTCCTGGAAACTGCAACGGTGGTACGTGATAAAAACAATACACCGGTTGCATATCGCGGTATTCTCCGGGATATTACGAAACAACGTGCGCTTGAAGAACAGCTTCGTCAGGCACAAAAAATGGAAAGTATCGGGACGCTTGCAGGGGGTATCGCACACGATTTTAATAATATCCTCAGCATCATTGTCGGGCATGCATCATTAATGAAACTCCGTCCCTCCGATCCGGTGAAACTGTCAAAAGGTATTGAAACAATACTACAGGCCACCCAACGGGGAACTTCACTCGTTCAGCAATTGCTCACCTATGCACGCAAATCCGATGTGAAATACGAATCGGTCAGAATAAACGACGTCATCAATGAGGTTGTACAACTACTGCATCAAACACTCCCGAAGATCATCGAGCTTAATGTAAATCTCAATAAAAATATTCCTTCGGTTGTTGCAGATCCAACCCAGCTTCATCAGGTATTTCTTAACCTAACCTTGAACGCACGGGATGCTATGCCGAAAGGAGGCCTTTTATCAATCTCAAGTACAATAGTAGACGGCGATATTGTACGATCGAAATTTATTAAAGGTACAGCGCGGGAATATATTCTCGTAACGGTATCCGACACCGGCGAAGGTATGGATAAATGGACAATGCAGCGTATTTTCGATCCCTTCTTTACCACAAAAGATCCCGGTAAAGGGTCCGGCCTGGGACTCGCCCTGGTATACAGTATTATTGAAAGTTATGAGGGTTGTATTGACGTTCAAAGCGAGCCGGGCATCGGGACATCGTTCAAGATCTATTTTCCGGTACAAGAACCCGGAGCTGCTGTACATACTACCGCCTCTCAATTATCGAAAAAAGAACTTCAAGGGAACGAACTCATTTTGATCATTGAAGATGAAGAAATGCTGCTTGAATCGGTGCGGTCACACCTGATCGACTATGGATATTCCGTTATTACCGCACGGGATGGAGAAGAAGGTATTAGAATGTATTCCATTCATTCGAACGATCTCTTCGGAAAAGGAATTGCCGCGGTGATTTCCGATATCGGTTTACCAAAACTCGGGGGCAATGAGGTTTATAGAAGGATCAAAAAAATAAATCCGAACGCAAAGATCATTCTTGCAAGCGGATATATCGATCCGGCTGTAAAATTAGAATTAGTAAAAGCGGGCGCAAAACATTTTATTAAAAAGCCGTATACACCCGATCAGATACTCCGTACACTTCGTACGGTTATTGATTCGAAGGATTAATAATTAAATGGAAGAGGATAAACTATGAATATTTCATCAATCATGCATACCGCAATATTATCAATGGTAATGAGCGTGCTGTGTATCGTTGTTCTACCGGTATTTTCCCAGGAGGTCGACGACCCATATCTCTGGCTGGAAGAGATTGAGGGGGAAGAAGCGTTGAACTGGGTAGAGGAACGGAATCAGGAAACGAAAGGAAAACTTTCATCTCATCGGGCATTCGATCCGATCCGCGAGCGGATACTGAATATTCTTAACAATGAACTGGCGGAAGATGAAAGCGAAATCTTATTTGGAACGAAATAATAAACATGAAACAAAGTATCGTTCTCTCTGTAGTTATTGTATTTATTATTCTATCTTGCATGCAAGAAACACCCCGCACCGATAGCTGGAATGCAGTACAAGCAAACGGCAAAGGTGCCATAACCCTGTATTACGTACCAAGCAACGGCTTTGCCTATTACGATGCAGACGGCAACCTGACCGGTGTCACGGCAGATATCTTTCGCGACTACGTCGATTGGATAGAAAATGTATATGGTTACGAACTCGAGGTTCAGTATAAAAGCATAGAATCATGGTCTGATTTTTACCACACGGTAAAAATTTCGCCAGACGGTACGTTTGGCATGGGCAACGTCACGATAACGGATGAGCGATGGGAGGAAATCGATTTCAGTCCACCCTATATGATCAACATAGCGGTGTTGATAACCAACGAAGAAACTGAAGAACTCGGCACACTCGAAACCATAGCCGGTGAGTTCGCTCATCTGCGGGCACTTGCATTCGAAGGTACGCTGCATGAGGAGCGTATAAATCATTTTCAGAATGAATTGTATCCCAACCTCGAAATCGACTATGCTCATTCAAACGATGAGATAATTGAAACGATCACATCGCGTGATGAATACTTTGCATATATCGACGTTTACAACTACTGGCGCGCCCGGGAAGCGGGCCTTCCGGTACGCCGTCATAGTGTGGCAGATGAACCGTCGGAACAATTCGGGTTCATCTTACCAGATGAAAGCGACTGGACGCCGGTTATCACACAATTTTTCGAAGAAGGTGAAGGTTACCTGAACACCGAACGATACCGGGAGATAATGGAAACGCACCTTGGTGAGGAATTAACCGACCTGCTGGAAGAAGCACGGAGAAATTAAATGTTCATGAAGATGTAGTCTACCTTCAAGGTGGACTACATCTTGTTAGTTAATACAACATTCAAGGAACTTTATGACCGATTCATACAAACGCCTCTTTGAGAACAATCGCAAATGGGTTGAAACAAAACTCAATGAGGATAAAGAATACTTCCACCGTCTTTCACAGGGACAAAAACCTGATTTCTTTCTCATCGGGTGCAGCGATAGCCGGGTATCACCCAACATCATTACCGGTGCAGGTCCGGGTGAATTGTTCATTCACCGCAATATCGCGAACCTTGCAGTTCATACCGACCTGAATTTTCTTTCGGCGCTGCAGTATGCAGTCGAGGTGCTTCAGGTGAAACACGTTGTGGTAAAAGGGCATTATTATTGCGGCGGTGTGCGCGCAGCGTTAAGCGACGATCATCACGGACTCATCGATAACTGGCTGGTGAATATACGGGATGTCATGAGATTGCACAAAAATGAACTGGAATCGATCACCGGTGACGAAGAACGATTCCGCCGGCTGGTGGAATTGAACGTAATCGAACAGGTCAACAACGTGAAAGCAACATCGGTAATGCAAAACGCAATGCAAAACGAAAATGATCCTCAAGTGCATGGCTGGGTGTATGATCTTAATGAAGGATTGCTTAAAGATTTAGAAGTTTCGTAACTGGCTAATAAAGGAACACAGATGACACTGATTCGACAGATATTCACTGATTATAAAATTAATGCTCATTTATTTATCTGCGTTAATCAGTTTCATCTGTGTCATCAGTGGTCCATTCAAACATCACATAAACGATCACAATGAACGAAGTAGAAAAATTAATCAAAGAACTCAACCTCTCCCCTCACCCCGAGGGCGGGTACTTCCGCGAAACGTACCGGTGCAATGAATCGATTGAGAAGGAACATTTACCGGAGCGCTACGACGGTAACCGTTCCATATCAACAGCAATTTATTTTCTGTTAAAAGGAGACCAATACTCCGCATTTCACCGTTTGAAATCCGACGAGATATGGCATTTCTACCGCGGCAGCCCGTTAACGATTTATTGCATCTCACCGGATGGGGAACGAACGGATGTTATCCTCGGAAATAATATTGAAAATGGGGAATCGCCGCAGGCAGTTATCAAAAAAGGGACATGGTTCGCCGCTGCCATGAACGATACTTCGTCATATACTCTTGTGGGTTGTACCGTTGCACCGGGTTTCGATTTCAGTGATTTTGAGATGGGTGAGAGAGAAGAGCTTATACAGAATTTCCCGCAGCATGAGAAGCTCATCAATGAATTGAGTATCGTCATCTGAAAAATCTACCCATCGTTTTTTTTAATTTGTCAAATACTTTTAATTTTCTTTGAACCTGTATAGTAGTACGTAACGGTTCGGTAACAGGTGACAGTATAGCTGCAATTTCATTATTCCGAACGAGGATTTTTTCGGGAATCGCCCCCCGTTTCTCTATCACATCAAACAACACATTTTGCATCTCCCCGGCATAATTATCCGGACGTGCAATCGCATGATGTAATGCGTAGCCGGTATTATGATCGACAGCAAAAATTACATTTGCAAAGTAAGGCCGTGGTTCAGCATCTATAACAGTTTCCAGATTATAAAATGAATCAAGTTCAAGAATCCCACCACGATGTTTCACGGTATGCATAATCTCAGTACAACGAGTCGTATCGGCTGTATAGCTTTGTTTGCGCTTTGTTCTTACTGGCGCGGGGTTTTTCCATTCATCCTCCCACACAATGGAATTCCCTTGCTTAAAGGGAACACGTATCAAATATTCATTCGTTTTCGGTGGAATAAGCAATTCTTCATCGTCAAGCAACCGACGAGCTATGTCTACAGCTTGATGAAGAACATGGCTAAGGAAACGAGCGCCCTCCCGATCGATAAACCATGGGAAATAACCCGACTTATAGTCACGAAATACGGGATACATTAACCTTCCTGTAGGTGCATACTCAATAGATTTAAATAAATCTTTCTCATGTTGCTCAAGCTCCGATTTATTCACATACTCCACCATATATGCATCCGTATTAAGTATAGCTTTATCACCTACTGTAATTCTGTCGGACAAAATAGCTTTGATCGTTTTCAAACCCTCGGGTCCACGGTAGATCGCAAGTCCGTACAATTCCCCAACTCCGCCCATAACAACACAATAGCCGATTTCTCCGTTTTCGGGATTCTGTACGCCAAATAATTCACTATCCCCCATCCATTTCCATGGTTCAAGTCTTCTGAATGTAATGGCAGCGTCAATTAGTTCTTTCCACTCCGATTTTGTCGGTACATTCATAATAGTTATTTGCCAAAATATTTTTTAAAAAGCTCCCGGGCGGCTTTCTCACCTTCCTCCGATAAAACAACCGACTTTGCCTTACTTTTCGGATTGGAAATATATCCCTTTTCGTGTAATCTGTTCATCACACCCCAATGCATTCCTTTCCATGCCCGGACTGCAGGCCCATCTTCAAAAGAATTGAAATACAACAGCGCAAGTACAACTTCGTCTATCCTATCCCGGTCATACTCTGTATCATCACTCTTTTGGGTTTTCTTGTTTTCGATTTTAGATATGAGTTTAGATAACCGGGGAGGATCTTCTTCATAATATTCAAGTCCGTTTTCCTCACACCAGTGTTTTGCAATTTCCTTTATCGACTCATGCTTAAAAAGATACCATTCATCCTGGATACCATACTCGAAGACCACATCTTTGAAAAGCCGGAAAGCACCTTTGCCATGGACCATATATAACAGCTTATCCCTCTTTTTCTCATCTTCCACCGTATCACAGAAACGTCTCATGATATCCCGCTCATTGAGTTCGTGTTTATCCGGAAGCGAAATGTAATCGCCGGTCTCCAGAATTTTTTTCGCTTCCCGTACCATATCCTGTTCCCAATCATATAGATCGTCGATAGGTTCATCTTCTTCAGCCATGATAAAATACTCTTCCTGAATATAGACTATTTCACCCGATGTTTTATTCAGGTACGTATAACCCATCTCCGGAATTGCATCGATCTCTTCTGCAAGATTATCGAGGTTTATCTTCATATTTACATTTTTCCCCATCCAATCATAAATCGTTCGAGCAGTTCTATCTTTTCCGATGCGGTGGGTATTTCACGAAGCATTGCAAGAGCCGCGGCAAAAAGATTGTGATACTCGACTACTTTTTTCGAAACCGCTTTTTGAAATGTCGGATGCGCGGTGTTGATAAGGACCGTCTCGCCGTCCATCCAGCTTATATCATCACGATGCGGATCATCGGTATATTGTATCTTCGGACCGAACCTGCTTGAGCGCACTTTTTTCTCCGCAGTTACTTCTTCACCCGGCTCAAGGCCCTGTATTCTTTTCACCGCTTGTTCGATGGCATCCTTAACGAGTTGTTCTCCGGATTGTTCTTCTTTTACTTCCGGTTGTTCTCCAATTTTTTCCGGTATAGCACCGGTGTATTCGCCGTTGTCCTCTTTCACAAGTCCTTCGCGGTTGGTGCGGTAGCCGTAAAACTTCTGCAGATCGGGTATATCTCCGACAATTCTGTTTATAACGCGTTGTAACCGTTGGGCATCACGGTCGGATTTGATTTCCTTTCTATCGACGAGCTGTAGTTCTTCGAGCCACCTACGGAATTCCTGCTGGGCGAGTTTACTGAACCGGTAATATTTATTGCCTGCCGTCCCTTCCCGTCTGAAATCGCATTTGTTCGTCGTGAGGCATTCCACCAGTTCCGGCACCTCGATAATCCCGGTGACCCGGTTCATATGCTTAAAATATTGTTTGAGATAATCCCGTTTGATCACTTTACCGAAGGTTGATACGGCAATTCCCTGCATTTCTTCCGGCACTTCATCGGGATGTAATTCGAACCGGGCGAACGCATACGGTTTACGACTTTTACCGCGGCGTAAAATGTATTCTTTTGTTTTCAGAGGATGAAACTGGGGAGGTTCGATAAGGTGTCCGTTGATCAATACATTTACTCTGTTATATATTGCGCTCATCTCGTAAAATTCGTGCAGTAAAAGAAGCGGCAGGTATTGCCGGCATATGATCTTTTCGACTTCGGCTGGCTTTAATAAAGCATGTGATTTATTCCTGAGATGGATCCGAACCCGCGTACCGTGATGAGTGAGTGTACGTTCCTCAAGATCATACCACACGGGTTGTGCATTTGTGCGAGCCCGTTTTTTCAGTTTTTCGAATTTCCACTCGGATGCTCCCCGGAATGATTTCGTCGATGTACTTTTTTGCCGTGTTTCGGTAACGATCTTATCGGATATTTTTAGCCCCAGCTTCGCGCCGAGTCCGGCAAACCCGATGCCGTATCCTTTTCGTTTAAACGATGTTGAAAAATTATGGTAGAGTTCAAAACCTCTGGCGGTCATCCCCTTGCCGTTATCGGTCAGTTCGAAAATCTTCTGTTCCGGATCGATACGGATATCGAGTAGCGTTGTTTTCGCATCGAGAGAATTTGCAATGAGCTCCACCAGCACCGCTTCATCGATGCTGAAGGGATACATATCGCGGATATCGTTGAGGAAGTGCTCGTAGTCGATGCCGGAGTAGTGTTTCATGGAATTATAGTTTGATTTATTTTGATCGAGGGTTCCCACGAATAATTTGTTGCGAGAGACTCCAATAAAACTTTAACAAGCTGGAGATTCTCAACTGAACAAATATAACCAGGGTGTTTATTAATATCAAGAAACTGCTATTTATAGACATCGCGTTGATGCGCTACTTTGACCACAATAATAGTGACTATTTCATCAACAATCTCATAAACAATTCTGTATACACCTTGACGAACCCGGTACCGTTCCTGCCCGGACAATTTTTCACATCCAACCGGACGGGGATCCTGCGTTAATGCATCGATTCGTTTCAGAATATTATGAACATCTTGATCCGGAATCCGGCGAAAATCCTTTGTAACAGATTGCTTAAAACCCAGTCTATATTTTGCCATGGGATTTAAGGTCGTTCAGCAATTCTTCATAGGACAGGTTCATGTACACGTTGTTCAAACGCGGCCAGATCCTCCTGATCTTCCCTCAATGCTGCACGCACCGCATCGTTAACAATCTCCGAGACCGATTTATTGGATTGAGCGGCTTTTAACCGCAACGCTTTGTGCAAGTCCGGTTCAAAATAAATAGTTAAACGCTTTGATAAGTCAGCCATAGATTTTTCACCTCTGGATACAAGGTAACGTCATGATGTTATAATGTCAAGACGCTTTTGATTTACTTCAATACGTCCGATCTGGAAATTATAATGCGAATATTCTCCCTTTCTCCCTCCCCCAACGCCAGCAACGGCGCCCGCGGCTCGCCGCCGAAATAGCCGAGCATATCCATTGCCGCCTTTAATCCCGCAACACCGTATTGCGAGGTAACCGCCTTGTTAAGCGGGATGAGCCGCTGCTGCAGCGAGAGGGCTTCTTTTAACTTTCCGGCATCGACTAATTCCTGTATCCGAACGCATTCACCGGGCGTAATGTTTGCAAGGGCAAGGATACCGCCGGTTGCGCCGCTCGTCAATCCGTTATAGAGCACCGACGCCGTTCCCGCGATCACCGAAAAATCATCCGGTGTGCCGGAAACGAATTCAATTATCTGCCTCATATTCTCGGTGCTGTTTTTAATCCCGACGATGTTCGGGTGTTCTGCAAGCTGTGCCACGGTCTCCGCCTGAATATCCACGCCGGTAAATTTCGGCACGTTATACAGGATAACCGGTATCTTTACCGCATCGGCGACCATTGTAAAATATTTGATAAACGAGTTATGTTTCATTTCCGATTTGTAGTACGACGGTGTGACGACGAGCGCGTAATCCGCGCCGAGTTCTGCAATATCATTCGAAAGTGAGATCGTATCCTTGATCGATTCAGATCCGGTACCCGCGATAATAACTTTATCCGGGGATGCATGCTGCTTCACCACCCCGATCAATTTCACCTTCTCATCACGGGTAAGAAATACGCTCTCACCGTTTGAACCGAATACAACGTATCCGCGTAATCCGGTTTGATTCCATTTCGATATATTGAGTTCAAGTTTATCGACAGCAAGTTCGTTATCAACGAACGGCGTCGGGATGGGCGGGAAAATACCTGTTAGTTTATTCATATCTGTAATTGTTTTTTAATTATCGGGTTTTCTTTAAAAAATATATTTAGAGTTAGCTCGATTACGGTGAAGTAGCGAAACGCTAAAACGGTTCTCCGTTTCTCCGATACATTATTATCTCAATACTATATACCGTTTCAACCTCTGAATACAGCATTCCTCAACACAAACAAAACATTCGCCGGTCGTTCGGCCAGCCGCCGCATGTACCACGGGTACCACGATTCACCGTATGCAATAAGTACACGTACTTTATAGCCGTCACGGACGAGTTGACTTTGCAAACCGGTTTTAATACCGTAGAGCATCTGAAACTCAACCTGATCGTTGGGAAGTTTTATCTTTTTCGCCTCTTCAATTATACGCCCGATCAGTTTATCGTCGTGGGTGGCGTAGATCATTCGCGTGCCGTGTTGCTTTGTGCGGCGAAGCATTTTTTGAGACAGAACAAAACAATGCTCATCTACTTTTCGTTTGGACTGAATTGCGACATCCGGCGGTTCTTTGTAGGCGCCTTTGACCAGCCGGAGAGAGCCGTCGACTTCAAACAGGTCGTCAAGGTCTTTTTCCGTGCGGTGTAAAGATGCCTGAATACACAATCCGACATTATCAAGTTCTCTCTTCAGCCGGAGATACAGATCGATTGTCCGCTGTACATACGCGCTCCCTTCCATATCGATGAAGAAATCATTTCCGGAGAGCTTGTTTGCTTTAGCGGCGATCTCTTTGCAGTATTGAAATGGCGCATCGACCGACAGATCGAGTCCGAGATGCGTCAATTTAACGGATATCTCGGTGGATAGTCCCCGCCCGGCAATCTTACCGGCCGTATCCAGATAATGCTCCCGTACCTCCTCCGCCTCCTCAAGCTGTGTACTGTTCTCACCGAGCCGGGTAAAGACGGCAGGAATTCCTTCACGCTCGAATACGGCGGCTGCATCGAGGGCATCCTCAACGGTTTCGCCGGGCATGAAGCGGCGAACCGCCCGGCGGGTAAATTTCCAGCGGGGGACATGATCTTTCAGCCATTGATTTTGCGACATCTTGAGCAGGATAGAACGTGTGATGTTCATCAGGTTATCACTACCGGTGTTCTCGTTATAACACTACATCATTTCGGGAATAGTCAACGGTAACAGATTACTGCTTTACCGGCAATTTGTCAAGTTAACTCTGTTAATGAATAAAAGGGAAGGTCTTAAGCATGAGATGATTCCCGTATAATAAAAAAAGACCCGGGATGTTAGTTTGTTCAATATCAATAATTTTAACTACAAAAGCCAGTTGATCTACCTCTCGCGGAACTCCTCATAACGCCTTTCCAGCAACTCTGTATCCGGTGAGAGACTATGCGGCAATGGAAGGATGATCTTTCGATTGTTCAAATCTTTCACCCCGTGGATCAACATCGGGCCATCCTCCTCGTCAAGCAAGTCCTTTCGGATTTCTATCACATAATCGGGACGGATACCGAGGAAGTAGGAATCAAACGCGGCGTGGTGGAGATTTCTCCGCTTTGCGGAGTTCCGATTCAATATATATATTTCAAAAGTTAAGGCGGGAAGTTTGTTTTGAGAGCCAGTCGAAGCCGGCGAGGCGGAGGATGTGGTCGATATCGGAGTGAATGTAATTCAGATCTATCGTTTGGGCAAGTTAGGGAAAACTACAATCTAATTATATTTAAAATAGTGCAACAATCTATTTTTCGCTACATCTATATGATATAGTTTATACAATTTTTCTTTACGATTCGTCCACTCTTTCAACTCGGACATAACAGTAGAAGATTCGACCGGTTCTTTTTTTTGTGTAAAGATATAATCGACGGTTCCCAATAATTCCAACCCGAATGGTGTTTCAAAATCCCGTATTATTTCTAATGTTTTTTGTAAACGCTCTTTCTGATCTTCACTTAAATTATTCTCAATGTATTTCTCTACTTCATTCATCTTTGTAGTATCAAGTCTTATAACAGTGCTCGGTTTGGCACTGTCTAAAGTTTTATAGTTAATGTAGTGATGGCGTAGTGTTCTGAGGACAGGAATTATATTGTACGCAAACGGTCCATAATATCCCTTTTCAAATTTAAGGCGAAGCGGTTCACCCAACCTTTGCAAAAAATATGCGATTTTCTGCACTACAAGTAAATTAATCTCAAAACCTAAAACCCTATATTTATTCATTACATATAAAATCATAGCACGTGCGGGGGTTAATTTCGGCTCGGTCTTTAACGTATTTTTATTATTCGTTTGTGTAAACTTTGAGGAAGGTTCAATAATAATTATATCGAGAGAGTTTTCAAATTCTTTCAGGTGCTTCACTATCATCGGTTTAACCTTCTCCCAATCCAATTTCCCGTTTCCGCTTCCCAACGGAGGAATCACAATTGAATCGATATCGATCCTCCTGATCCAGTTCACGAGAGACTTCAAACCCTCTTCAATCCATTCATACCTGGAAGGATATCTCCAGTGCTTTTTCGACGGAAAATTTACAATATATTTTGGAAATAACTGTCCTGTTTCAGTAACAAATATTTCACCGATATCGATATTTTTTTCATCACATGCTTTTTTATACAATTTATAATTTTCCGGAAATGCCTCCTTTATCGCCAACGCTATACCTTTCCCCATCACGCCGGTCAGATTGACCGAATTTACAATAGCATCTGCTCTAACGTTTAAAATATCTTCTTTTT
>SKXH01000190.1 GCA_007128495.1 Bacteroidota bacterium | reverse complement strand
TAACTATACCCACCGGTGTGCATACCGACCGTCACGGCGTTGTGGGCGGGACGTATCGCGACGATGACTATAATGAACAACGAACTGATGCACCCACCTACCGGGATGCACAGGAGGATGTGCCCGTTCCGACATTATTCGAGATACTCGAAGAACATGGAAAATCGACTGCAATGTTCGCGATGAAAGGGTATGAACTGGTCGGTGCACGCGGGGCATCCGTGCAAAAAAGCGGGGGAGATATATATCCCGATGAGATCTGGCGTTACCGGTATGACCGTGCAGTTGACGGTTCGGAAGATGAAGCACTGCGTAGAAAGATCAGAATGAACGAAATAGTGATCGATACCCTGGCAGCCGTTATCGAACGCGGCCGCCTCGATTTCATTTTGATCAATCTCGGTGCGACAGACTACATAGGTCATGTCTACGGGCCCGAAAGCGAAGCATACCGTGAAAGTATTGAAGCAGCCGATCGCCATGTTTCCCGTTTAGCCGGGATGCTGCAAGGTCAGTTTCCGGAGCGTGAATGGTTTTTCATCATCGGCTCCGACCACGGGTTCACACAAACGAATGAAGATCAGGTTGCATTGCCGGTTGACAACGATCCGAATACAATTCCCGAACTCGCACGACAGAATATCGAACATACGTTGTATGAACGGGGCGGAAGAGCGGCTGAACTGTATCTGCAAAACCCCGATCAATATAGTAATGCATTCGATATTATCCGGGAATTACCGTGGATAAAAAATATTTATACCAATCACGATATTCCCGAAAGAGCGGGAACGCTCGACGCGCTGCGTATTAACTATACCGGACGATCAGGCGATTTCTTTATCACTACCGATCCTTCGTATGCATTGAACTTTGCCAATTCAGGACAACACGGCAGCGAGGATGACGTCGATGTGTATATTCCATTGTATATATATGCACCCGGCAGAGTTGATCCCGGAACTACCATAGGTAGTGCATCTAATCTTGATATAGCGCCGACTGTCGGACAACTATTTATGATTGACGATGCACGGTTCGCTCAAATGGAGGGAAGCGGTTTGATTAACTAATCTATTATTACAAAAATCGTTTCTTTCTGTTTTTCAAGTAATCAACAAACACAAATTCGCCTAATTTATTAAGCGATGAATAATAGGCGCGCCCGCGGTTTGCCTGCGTCATTTCCTCGACAAAGTTGACCAGGTACGGATCGCGGGCGATCATGAACGTGCTGATAGTGATCTTTTCCCGCCGGCATTGTACTGCTTCGTCCAGCGTTTTGTTCACGATTTTCGGATCGAGGCCGAACGGATTTTTATACAGCCGTCCCGATGATTCAAACATAGCCGACGGTTTGCCGTCGGTAACCATAAATATCTGTTTGTTTACATTACCGCATTTGCGCAGCAGGGATCTTGCCATTTGTAGGCCGGCGCGGGTGTTTGTATGATACGGTCCCACAGATAGAAAGGGGAGTTCACTCAGCGATACCAGCTTTGCCTCATCGCCGAATACGACCAGTGCAAGATAATCTTTCGGGAATCGCTGCCGGATTAATTCCGACAATGCAAGGGCAACCTGCTTGGCAGGTGTTATACGGTCTTCGCCATAGAGTACCATACTGTGACTAATGTCGAGCATCAGGACGGTAGCGCACGATGACATATGCTCGGTTTCGTAAACTTCAAGATCATCTTCCCTGATGTTAAAATCGTCGATACCGTCGCGCTTCATTGCATTGCGAAGTGTAGAGGTAAGGTCGATGTTGGTGGGCTGGTCGCCGAATCTGTATTTTTTAGTTTCGCTGAGTCGGTCAATGCCGCTGCCGGTGTGGGGTGTTTCGTGTGTTCCCTCGGGGCCTTTCTTGAGAGAGGAAAATATCTCGTGCAATGCATCCAACCGCATGCGCTGAACGCCCTTGTCGGTAAGCACGTGCATATCCTCTATTTCCTCAATGATACCGCGATTTTTCAATTCCTCGATGAGATCTGCCAGCGTCATATCCTCATCGAATATTCCATGTTCTTCGGCAAGCTGCTTTAGCCATTCGATTGCCTCATCGGCATCACCGTCGGATTTGACCAATAAATAACTGAACAACGACATAAGTTCTTCCAACCGCTGTTCGTCAGTCTTAGCATCCGGTCGCCATTTAGAATAATGAAAGCGCATAGCGTATTCCTCTTACCTGAGATCGTCACTATTGAATGAACCACGTCCCGAAAATATTGTACCGACCAGATCTTTATACGATGTTTTATGATCGAGCTCATCTTTTGCAAGCCGGGAGTTCTGGTGTAGACCGTCGAGTACAAATTCCATCGCAGATGCGGTTTCGTAAATATTTTGCTTGTCTATCTTCATGTATTTCATGACAAGCTCGCACAAACCGTCTATTTTCCGTAATTCATCGTAATACTCCTGTGTCGTCATATCGTCTGCTACCTCGATAGAGTTGCCGGATTCAAACCAGTTGATAACTTTGCCGTAATGTTCGTCCTTTGTTTCGGTTCGCTGCCGTTGCCCATGATGTTGAGGTTGATCGTAGTACTCGGCTGGTTGACGCGGGCGCTGCGGTTTTTGCAACGGATCGGGATAATATTTTTTAAATACACTTCGTACCGCTTTACCGATCAGCGCCTTGCTGACTTTAGCAGGCCCTTCCTGCTCGCCTTCAAACACGAGTTCAATCTTTCCGGTCAGTCCCGGTACCACATGCGGCAGGTCGCATATTCTTGGAACGATATGTTTGTCGCCGCTGAGTATAGCCCGGCGCTCTGCATTACTGATGAGATTTTCCATTGCGGCGATTGTGAGGCGCGCACTCACGCCCGAAGTTTGATCTACATATTCGCTTTTACGCGCTTCGAATGCAATGTGCTCGATTATCTCTTTAAAGTAATGGGGAACGAGGTGTTTCTTACCGTCACGTTGAATCCAGGCCTCTTGTTCTGTGATGGCGATCGCATCTTCAATGTCACGCGGATAGTGTGTCATAATCTGAGAATCAATCCGGTCTTTAAGCGGTGTGATTATATTTCCACGGTTCGTATAATCTTCCGGATTTGCGGTAAATACAATCATTACATCGAGCGGTATACGAATGTTAAAACCGCGTATCTGAATATCTCTTTCTTCCATAATGTTGAATAAACCGACCTGAATCCGGGGCTGTAAGTCCGGTAGCTCGTTAATTGCAAAGATGCCGCGATTGGTGCGCGGAATGATACCGAAATGTATTGCTCCTTCGTGAGAATAATGGAGCCGTTTCGACGCTGCCTTGATCGGATCGATATCTCCGATGAGATCGGCAATTGTTACATCGGGTGTTGCAAGTTTTTCGCCGTACCGTTGTTCGCGGTGCAGCCATTCTATTTCAAGATCGTCTCCCGCCTCGCGGCTTTTCTCAACACACTGACGGCAGACAGGACGAAACGGATTATCGTTGATCTCACATCCCTTCACAACAGGGATATATTCATCAAGCAAGGAAGGCAGCGATCTTATTAATCGCGTTTTTGCCTGTCCCCGCAATCCAAGCAGGATGATATCGTGTTTTGCCAGAATACTGTTTACAAGAGCCGGAATGACCGACTCCTCAAATCCGATGATGCCGGGAAATAGCGTTTCTTTGTTCTGGATTTTTCGTATCAGGTTTTTTCTCGTCTCGTCTTTGACCGACTGAACGTCGTACCCCGACTCCCGTAATTCGCCGAGAGTAGTAATCGATGAATGCCTCACAGCCCCTCCAATTGTTTCAGTGAATCTTGTATTTGATGAAAACTGATTTTTATTATATATGAGATGTAATCGATTTGAAAATGGTTCAGATATATGCTATAATAACCATTATGTCCACTTTTATACCAGATAAAACACTCTTCATACGTATGAGTTCCATCGGTGATATAATATTAACGACACCGGCACTTCGATCGTTCAAAAAAAAATTCTCACGATCCCGCCTTGATTTTATTGTCAGAAGAGAATTCGCTGAACTGCTCCGGCACAACCCCTATATCGATAATCTTTATGAATTTAACACACAAACCGGACTAGCCGGTTTACAGAAATTGTGCGAACGATTGAAGCCGGCGGGATACGATCTTATCGTCGACGCTCATAATAATTTGCGGAGCAGGTATTTACGAAAAAGAGTACCATCCCGCAAAACGGTTCGAATTAACAAGCGCATCATCCCAAGATTTTTTCTTGTTAACTTCAAATGGCAGATTTACAAAGATAACGTACACGTTGTTGACCGGTATATGGAGCCGCTGCGGTCATTCGGAGTTGTTAACGACAATAAAGGACTTGAGCTGCATATACCGCGTGAAACGACCGCTAATATTGCTGGGAAGTTCCGAAAAATAAAAAGCGAGCGCACAACAATCGCTGCGTTGTGTCCGTCGGCAAAACACTATACGAAACGATGGTTGAAGGAGTACTATGTGGAACTCGCCGGCAAATTGGTAAAAGATTTCAATGCCTATATTATCATGCTGGGAGGTCCTGAGGACCGGGCCTATTGTGAAGATATGCGGCGGCTTATCGGTGAAGAACACGTCATAAATGTTGCCGGAGAAGTTACGCTTCTGCAATCGGCGGCAATACTCGATCATTGTGATGTGGTAGTTACCAATGATACCGGATTAATGCATATTGCTGTTGCCCGGCAAAGAAACGTCGTTGCAATCTTCGGATCGACCGTTAAAGAGTTCGGTTTTTTCCCGTACGGTCTCAACAGCACGGTCGTCGAACATCCCGACCTTCCTTGCAGACCGTGTACACACATCGGATTACACAAATGCCCGAAAAAACATTTTCGTTGTATGAAAGAGGTTACCCCCGATATGGTTTTCGATGCCGTCCGACGTTATGTAGATATCGATTAATAATAAGACAGTTTGCCCTTATTTTTTATAATTCCTATATTTCAGTATTCACGTTATATTCCACTCTCAACAAAAGGAGGAAACGTATGCCTACCGATAATAATTTAAGTGACGTGCTTGCTCCACCGAGATTAATGACACTTGAACGCCACATCATTGAAGGTGAACGTAAACACCCGGAAGCGACAGGTGCCTTTACAAGTTTGTTATCGGATTTATCACTTGCGGCAAAAGTTGTTTGGAAAGAAGTATCGAAAGCGGGACTTGTTAATATTCTCGGTGCAACCGACGATGAGAATGTGCACGGCGAAGTGCGTAAAAAACTCGATGTTTATGCAAATGAAACTATATACCGTGCAATGGACCACGGTGGTCATTTGTGTATTATGGCATCGGAAGAAAGCGGCGGTTTAATGAAGATCCCCGATCAATATGAGAAAGGAAAGTACGTGATGTTATTTGATCCGCTTGACGGATCGGCCAACATCGATGCAAATATAAATATCGGGACAATATTTTCAATTTTTAAACGTAAAAGTGCATCCGGTGACGGCACGATGGAAGACTTGCTGCAACCGGGGCATCAGCTCGCAGCTGCCGGCTATATACTCTATGGCTCAAGTACAATGTTTGTATACAGCACCGGTAACGGAGTGCATGGTTTTACCCTCGATCCGAGTGTCGGTGAATTTCTCCTGAGCAATGAAAATATGCGAATACCCGAGAAGGGAAAAGAATACAGCGTTAACGAGGGAAACTATAATAAATGGGATAAAAAAGTACAACGGGTATTTGATTATTTTAAAGAGATCGACCCCGAAACCGGGCGTCCGTACTCATTGCGGTATATCGGTACCATGGTTGCAGACTTTCATCGTATCTTATTATACGGCGGATTATTCGCCTATCCGCCCGATAAGAAAAATAAAGAGGGGAAATTACGGCTGACGTATGAATGTATTCCTTTATCTTTTCTTGCGGAACATGCTGGCGGGAAAGCAATCGACGGAGAGATGAGGATCCTCGATAAACAACCGACCGATATTCACCAGCGAACGCCAATTTATTTTGGTTCGAAAAAAGATGTGGAAACAGTCGAGCGGTTATTAAAGGAATAAGCGGCGGCTCAACTGCTGAAAGATTCTCAGAGGAAATAAAGGGCGTCCGCGTATAGACGCCCCTTTTATACCTCTATAAAATTTTTACTTACAGAGCACCCAATTGCTGACGTGCAAAATTAATGTATTCGCTGTTCGGATATCGGTCAATCAATCGCTGATATGCTTGCCGTGCGCGCTCATTATCGCCCAGCTGTTTATAACTATTGGCAATCATTATTTGGGCATCGTCGTGTTTGAGTTGTGATCGGTAATCGAACACTTTTTGAAATTCATCGATTGCCTGCCGGTATTCACCCATTCCGTAAAGTGTTTCACCTATCCAGTACTGACAGTTCGGTATCAGCGGATGATCCACACCCGAATCAAGTAACCTTGAAAATAGGTTCTTGGCATCTTCGTATTGGCGGTTATTGAATAGGTTGATTGCACGGTTGTACTGGTTTTCGAACTCATCGGGCGTGATAGTCACCGGTTCCGGTTCGGGTTCCGGTGCTTCATCAAGGGCCTGGCGGCGTTCTCGTTCTTCAAGCAGCCGCTTTTCAAGTTCGGCAATACGCGCATTCAATGAACGGTTTTCCTGCCTACTGCGGACGAGCTCCTCGCGAAGTTCTGTATTTTCCCGTTCGAGTTGGTTTACTCTTTCCTCCAAATCCTCAACACGCTCTTGTTCACGCTGATGCGCCCAATCGTCGTCTTCGACTACTGCTTGAGAGGATCCGCAACCGGCAATGAATAATACCGAGATAAGCGTCAGGATGAGCGCAAATTGGAATTGTTTCAGTAAATATCCCGTTGTCATGGTACACCGTTTTTTATTAGTTTAGATTATTGTTGTATAGACAGTTATAAAAAGTTATTAAAGTAAAACAGTAAAATCAAGTGCAAAGTTGATTAATTGCAAATTGTTTATTGTTATTGAGGTACAAAATTGATATATTTTTAAGACACGGAAAAAATTAATTTTAGACGAAAAGGCGGGTATTTATGATGAAGGGTGGACTTCTGAAAATTGGAATATTATTGTTAACCACAGTATTATTGCTCGGCTGTGGAAGCAGCAGTCCGGCGGTGGATGAAAATGAGCAAGATAGGCACTCCCCGACGGATGAAGAAAAGCAGCAAGCACGGGAATATTTTGTAGAAGGGTCGCTGCTTGAAATGCAGGGAGAGTATGAGCGGGCTGTTGAGCAATATACGAAAGCCCTTGAGCTTGATGAAAGCGCGGCTATCTACTATGCGCTATCTAAAAGTTATCTTGAACTCGGGAAATTATCCAGAGCCGCAGAAGCCGGGCGCGAAGCGGTACGTCGTGACGGTGAAAATTTATCGTACAGGGAAAATCTCGCGAGTGTCTATATCCGCGCGCGGGAAATCGATAAAGCAATTGAGCAATACGAAAAGATCGTTGAACTCGACCCGCATAACTCACAAGCATTTTATACCCTGGCTCGTTTATATCAATTTGATAAACCGCTGCGCGCTCTCGAGGTTTATGATAAGATACTGAATAGATTCGGAGAGCAGCTCGAGATACTCGCTCAGATCGCCGATATCAATAATTCACTCGGCAATCATGAAGAAGCTATCGACGCATTGAAGCGAATGCTCGACTTCGATCCGGGAAACGAATCAATCTTGCACACTCTCGGTAATACTCACATGCGTGCCGGAGACTACGAGGAAGCAAAATCAATTTTTGTAGATTTACTGGAAAACCATCCCGATGATCTTGATGTCCTCACATCGCTGGTTGATGTGCATGTGAAGCTTGACGATTTCGAGTCGGCATCTCGTTATCTTGTCAATGTGGTGACGAATGAAGAACTGTCGCTCGATTTAAAAGTAGAAATCGGACAGATATTTTTACAATTTATCGAAGAGTATGCAGAACGCGATGCTGAAACGATGAAACTTGCCGCTCCGGTATTCGATGCGATCATTGAACAATATCCCGATGAACCCCAGCCCCGGTTTTTCAGAGGAATAGTCGCATTATTCTCCGATGAAAGTGAAATTGCAATTGAACAATTGAAACGGGTGACCGAAATCGATCCCGAGGATAATAATGCGTGGGTCTATGCGGGAGAAGCGTTGTTTCAGGCAGGGGAATATACCGGTGCTATCGAACTCCTTTCGGAAGGGCTTGAATATCACGGTGATGATTTTGATTTGTTCTTTCTTCTCGGTTTATCGTATAACCGTATCGATGAACTTGAAAATGCGACCAAATATATCGGGCAGGCGATTGATATCAGACCGGACGATGTGAATGCGCTCAGCATGCTTGCTCTGACGTATGATTCAAAAGAAGAGTACGCTGTATCGGACAGTTTGTATGAGGTTGCTTTATCGCACGCCCCGGATAACCATCTCGTGTTGAACAACTACAGTTACAGTATGGCCGAGCGTGAAAAAGATCTTGAGCGGGCACTTGAAATGTCGAAACGGGCCGTTGAGCAACGTCCTGAAAACGACGCATATCTCGATACACTAGGATGGATTTATTTCAAGCTCGGCGATATTGAGCAGGCAAAACACTATGTACGCAAAGCGATCGATGTCGGCAGTGAGAGTGCCGTCGTTCACGATCATATGGGTGATATTTACTATCATATGGGTGAATATGAGAAGGCGATGGAATTTTGGAAAAAAGCTCTTGAATTGGATGATTCGAAAGAGGAAATTGAACAAAAAATTGAGCGTGGGGCGATATGAGAGGTTGGACATATGGTATAATGGGTATTGTTGTCTTCGCGGCAATGATGTTGTACAGTTGTTCTACTGCACCGAGGGTAACACCCGATACCGATCGGGTTACACCGGCACAACTAGTCAGTAATGTGCAGGAGAATCATGGTAAAAAATCAACGTTAAAAGCACGAGGATCTATATCGATCGAGAGCAGGGATTTTTCAAATTCAGGTAACTTTCATATGGATTTGAAACATCCGGATTCATTGCTTGTTCGTTTGCGGGGACCATTCGGGATAAGTGTGGGTACGGTGTTTTTATCGCAAGATGATTTTGTGTTTTATAACTCGATGTCGAATGAAGCGGTCATCGGCGCGGCAAGGGGTGATATATTGCGCTCGTTCCTGCAAATGGATGTCGATGTTGACGATATTATGAATTTATTTCTCGGAAGCAGTCGTGCATTATTTAGTGAACCGCGGCGTCCCGATGAATTTACTGTCGACGGAGATCAGTATTTGCTGGTCTTTCGGTCGCGTGATTCGATCAGGCGATACTGGATCGATCCTTACTACAAAGTGGTCTCAAGGGTAGTGCATTCGAATGCAGACGACCGGCCGGTTTTAGAGGAACGGTACGACCGGTTTACCGAGGAAAACGGTATGGTGATGGCGCAGCAGATACGGGTGATCCAGCATCAGGAACGCGCCAGCTTTTCGATATCGTATAGCCGGATAGATTTAAATGCTGAAGATCTGTCATTTTCTTATTCAATCCCAAGCAATGCAAAGGTGATAGAGTGGATAGACTAATGAGGTTATTCGGTACTTTGGTTATTGTTCTCTTGACGTTTATTTTGGTGTTGTTATTCGACGGAGTATCCGGGGATGTACTCGGAAGCGGGCCGTCTCCCCAGGAGGAAATCGAAAGACGTCAGCGCGAACTGGAATCCATTCGCAAAGAAATCGATAAGTTCGAGCAGAAAATTCAGGAATCGAGGAAATCCGAAGAGGAATCTATATCGCTGCTCGAAAATCTCGATCGCCAGACGGCACTGGTACGCTCGTATATTCGCGAACTGAGGAGTGAAGAACAGCGCTATGTTCGTGAGATCGATGAATCGCGCAGAACAATCCGGAATCTGGAGAACGACATCGAAGAACTTCGCGAACAGTATGCCCGGTATGTTCGATCTGCTTATAAACGCGGAACAGAACAGGATGTTGAATTATTATTGGGTGCTCAATCCGTCAATCAATTTTTGGTAAGAGCGGAATATATTCGCCGCTTTACAAATCAACGGAGAAGCGATCTTCAGGCAATCAGAGAAAAACAACAGGAATTGAAGGAGCAGCAGGAATGGCTTGAAATTGCCCTCCGTGAACAACGCAATATAATTCAAGAAAAACAGCAGGAAGAAAGCCGCCTTGCCGATCGCACCGTCGAACGGCGGAACGTCTTGAACCGCATTAGAGAAGACCGGTCATTGTATGAGAAAGAACTTGCCCGGAAACAACAAGCCGAGCGTGAATTAAGACGTTTAATTGCCAATATTATCGAAGAACAACATCAACGCCAGGCACGTGATGACGACAGGGTGCGCGATGGTAAACCTGCAGAAATTGTGCCGCCCGATGTGGCGTTTGCTTCCAAGAAAGGAAAATTACCGTGGCCGGTGCGCGAGGGGCAAATTGCCGCTCAGTTCGGTGAACAGGTACACCCGGTCTTGAAAACAGTGACTGAAAATACGGGAGTTGGAATAAGCGTTCCCAACGGAAGTCCGGTGTATGCCGTCGCCGAAGGAGATGTTGTGTTTATTACCTGGCTGCCGGCATACGGGAACCTGGTTATTGTATACCATCACGACGGCTACCGTTCGGTATATGCTAACTTATCGGATATCCTTGTTCGTGAAAATGACCGGGTTCAGGCAGGTGATATGCTGGCACGGTCTGCTGAATCGGTAGAAGGATCGACGGTTCACTTTGAAATATGGAAAGATCGGGAAAAACAGGATCCTGAAGCTTGGTTACAGCCAAAATAAGGCATTTCCCTGATACCACATGAATACGACCCAACGCACGTATATAATCAGCAGTATATCGCTGGTACTCTTTGTTATTGTTATCACATTTATTTTACGCCCGATTGACGATCAACTTTTGAGCAGCCGGTATGATGTTCGCGGTGAACTACCAGCCGATACCAGTATCGTCATTGTATATCTTGATAATGAAGATATTCAACTGCTCGGCGGCTGGCCCCTCCAGCGGAATTATTATGCACTGATGATAGACCGGCTGCATGACTGGGGTGCAGGTGTTATCGGATTCGATATACTTCTCGACTCGCCATCTTCAATCTCACCTGAGTATGATCAATTGTTGGTCTCGGTTGCACGAAGAGTTCCGTCCCTGGTTATGATAGGATACGGCAGACAGCACCGGTCAAATACACCGGAGGATACTATCCCCGGTAATTTATTCTACTCAATATCCAATCCGCGGCCGGAAATCACGTATGAGATCGTAACACCATTTACCGAACTTGCCGGGAATATCGGTGGTATCGGTCACAGCAATATTGAAGGGCGATGGGGTGATCGAATCCCCGCTTTGCTGTTTGCAAACGACAACGCCGTAGCTGCATTCGGATTGGAACTCGTATGCAGGTATTTCGGAGTTTCGCCGGAAAGCGGTATTACATTAAAGAAAAATATGCTGCAACTCCAGCGCGGAACCGGAACCCATACAGTATATCCGCTCGATCGTGAATTCAGAATGCGTCTTAATCATCTCGGCACGCTGAATAAGTTTACCTCGATCCGGTTCCCGCAGATGTTAAAGGAAACCCCGGAAGCATATACACTTCGTAATAAAATACAGGACAAGATCGTGCTGGTCGGGATTATTGCCGAAGGGCGCAGCAGTTTCATCTCTTCGCCATTTACCGGTAACCTGCCGTCATTGGCGCATCACGCTACACTTGTCGATAATATTTTAAAAAAACGGTTACTGCAATATCCGGGATTCGTCTCCGAATTTATAGTAATTCTGCTGTTAACTTTTACGGGAGTTCTTGTAGCCCGTTATATGCCGGGAATCAATGGGCTGCTGTCTGTCGCAGCGCTCGCTGTGATCTATATAGCAGTTTCGATGTATGTCTTTAAAAACTTTTCCTACGTACTTCCATTAGTTGCGCCGATTGTCGGCTCGCTGGCTGGAGCTATTTTGATGTTCGTATTATGCGTGCAATCGTTCAAGAGCAAACTGGATACACTTGAAGAGGAAAAACAATCAATCCTTGATGAATTACAGGAACGGGAGGACCGTCTGTTTTCGCTTCACGATGAACTGCTCCAAGCACGTAACACACACAATGTTGCGGAAGAAAAACAATTGCTGGATCAGGTAAAACGATATGAAAAGGAGATACGGGAGCTCAAAGCAAAGATCGACGATACTGAACTAGCCCCGGTAACGAAACCGGAAAGCGTTCAACAACGCTACGAATCACTTTTATTCAACACCCGGGGTCCGATGAAAAACGTTGTCGATATGCTAGAGAAGGTAGCTTCAACGGATGCCCCTGTCTTATTACTCGGTGAAAGCGGTACCGGAAAAGAACTTGCGGCCCAGGCGATCCATAAACGAAGCAGCCGGAGCGCCAAGCCGTTCATTGCCGTGAATTGCGGTGCCCTGACAGAGACCCTCCTCGAGAGCGAATTGTTCGGGCACGAGAAAGGAGCGTTTACCGGTGCGGTAAGTGCAAAACCCGGTCGTTTCGAACTTGCCAATGAGGGTACTATCTTTCTTGATGAAATTGCCGATACCTCTGAAGCTTTTCAGGTAAAGCTGCTGCGGGTATTGCAGGACGG
>SKXH01000182.1 GCA_007128495.1 Bacteroidota bacterium | reverse complement strand
TGTGTTTACGTTGATAAGACTTTGTTCGGGATGTTTACGTCCTCCTTTTGGAGGTACACCTGCGGTCGTCCCTTCGAGAATCTTTAAAAGTGCCTGCTGAACTCCTTCGCCAGAGACATCGCGGGTAATCGATGCGCTGTCGCTTTTCCGTGCGATCTTGTCGATCTCATCGATGTAAATGATTCCGCGTTCTGCACGTTCGACGTTGTAGTCGGCATTTTGCAGGAGATACACCAGTATAGTTTCAACGTCGTCGCCGACGTACCCTGCTTCGGTCAAAGTTGTCGCGTCGGCGATCGCGAACGGAACGTCGAGAATCTTCGCGAGTGTCTGAGCGAGCAGCGTTTTACCGGTTCCCGTCGGGCCGATGAGCAAAATATTACTTTTTTCGATTTCGACGTTGTCGTTATCGTAGAGAAACTTTTTTGATTCTAAGCGCTTATAATGATTATAGACGGCAACCGACAGTGTTTTTTTTGCGTGATCCTGACCGATAACATACTCATCCAGCGCGGCTTTTATCTCCTCGGGATTCAGGTGACGTTTCTTGGATTGTTTCTGGGTCGAGTATGTGGCCAGATTATTCCGGATGATATCGACGGAATCCGACACACAAACGTCGCAAATATACACGTCGGGACCTGCGATGATGCTGGCAACTTCATTCGGTGCCCGGCCGCAGAATGAACATCGTATTTTATCTTCTGTTCTTTGTTTTGACGGCATAATATGTTATCCTTTTTTTTCTGCTCTCGGTCGCTGCACGAGCAGGTTGTCTATCAATCCGTACTCTTTCGCCTCTTCGGCAGACATATACCGGTCGCGATCCGTATCTTTTTCAAGTTGACTTTTATCCTTGCCGGTATGATGCGCCAGTATCTCGTTTATTTTGTTTTTTATCTTTAAAATCTCTTCCGCCTGGATGCTGATATCCGAAGCAGTTCCCCGGGTTCCGCCCCACGGTTGATGCATCATAATGCGTGAATTCGGCAGTGACGTGCGTTTGCCCGGCGAGCCGCCGGCGAGCAGTACCGCTCCCATACTTGCAGCCATCCCCGTGCAAATGGTCGCAACATCGGGCCGGATGTATTGCATCGTATCATATATAGCCAGTCCTGCCGAAACACTCCCGCCGGGTGTGTTAATATATAAATGGATATCCTTATCGGGGTCTTCCGATTCAAGAAAAAGTAACTGTGCAATGATCAAGCTTGCAATGGTATCGTCGATGGGAAATCCCACAAAGACAATACGTTCTTTTAACAGCCGGGAGTAAATATCGTATGCCCGTTCTCCGCGTCCTGTTGACTCAACAACAATAGGTACCAGTTGTCCGTATACGTTTTCCTTCATGGATACTTCTGCCTTTCTATTGTATTATCCGCGATTCTTGTTGTTGTTTCTGTTCTTGTTCGCCGGGTTTGATCTCTTTTTCGGTGATCTGTGCATAGGATTCGAGTTGATCCATTAATTTTTCGTGCATGATGCGGTCTCGAATCTGGGGATTGGTTTTATAAAAACTCAGAACTTGTTCTTTGCCGAGCCCGAATTGAGCAGCGTCTTTTTCCGCACGGTTTTCAATGTCTTCGTCCGATACTTCTATGTTT
The DNA here is from genome assembly GCA_007128495.1 of Bacteroidota bacterium. Taxonomy (GTDB): domain Bacteria; phylum Bacteroidota; class Ignavibacteria; order T3Sed10-11; family T3Sed10-11; genus T3Sed10-11. Next base: position 1,834 of record SKXH01000182.1, on the reverse strand, counting down.
TCCGCTTCGAACAATTTCTCCCGGAGGATAGACCATTTTGCCTGCCATTCGGCTTGTGTGTAATACTCTGCTTCAAAGGCATGCCGGTCAAAATCATCCGGTAGTTTTTGTTCGGGCATTTTGCTTTTTACATCTTCTATCATCTGGTCGAATACCTTCGATATAAGCGACTCGGGAACAGGAAAGTCGTGCCGCTTGACGATCTCATCGGCGATCTGGTTCTTGACTGTACGGGAGTTTTCCTCTTCAAACATAGTTTCAAGCTGCTTACGTATGTCGGCTTTCAGTTTGTCGGCCGATTCGAATTTTCCCTGAAACTGTTCTTTGATGAACTCATCGGTTAATTCCGGCAGCTCGACTTTTTCGATCTTTTTTACAGTAACTTTAATGTGTACATCGTGTTTTTGTTCGCCGTGATCGTGGGTATATTTGATCACATATTCTCCGCCTTTTTCAGCGTTGAGCAGTGGATTTATAAAATCTTTTTCATATCGCTGATCGAAAAGATTGATGGTTTGATCCGGCGATCGTTTGCCGATAACAGCCATTCCTTGCTCGTCGAGTTCCTGGATATCGGCTGTGAGTGTATGATATTTATCGGTGACCTGATCGACTTCGCTGCGGGATGCGTAGTTTAATCGGACGCCCTCCAATTCACGTTCCACCATCTCATCGGTTACTTTTTGTACGGGTGTTTCGACCTCGATATTTTTGTAATCCTGTAACTCAATTTCGGGTAAAACCTCATATTCTACCGAAAAAGTGAATTTCTCACCCGGTTTGTAATCAACATCTTTCAGAACAGGATTACCCACCGGTTTCAGGTTGTGGTCGGTAACGGCACGTTGATACAATTGATTTACAAGTTCATTGATTGCTTCACTCTCAATGGAATCGCCGTACATTTTTTTAATCAACGAGAGGGGAGCTTTTCCTTTACGAAATCCTTTGATCTCCGCCCCGGCGCGTACTTCTTCGTATTTTTTATCAATATGCGGTTTGATATCCTCATGCGGTGCCGTTATTTCAGCCCCTTCTTTCGTCCTGGATATTGATTTTGTTTGAACGTCCACTACCTATCCTTTACCTTGAAGATTTAATAGTATGATGAGTTTTTACTTCGTTGTTTACAAATGTCTGCTGCAAATTTCCAACTGAAAAATGTGGGCATGGAGGGAGTCGAACCCCCACGAGTTGCCTCACTAGATCCTAAGTCTAGCGCGTCTGCCAGTTCCGCCACATGCCCATGTAAACATGCCAATAAGAGCAAGCATAAAAAATACTAAAAACACGGGCTAAAATCAAATATTGTGCCGTTTTCGGGATTTTGGCTTTCCTAATACTTCACTGACAATAATACCTTTGCGGATCTCTTTTTGGTCGTAAAGAAATTTGAATGCATTTTTCTTGCCGAGCCGTTCTTCTCTGAGTGCACGGGATTCGAGCGTGACACTCTCCAGAGCTTTATCTGCATCGCTTACTTCGCCGGAGGTATCTTTAAAATCGGTTCCCGTGTACGATGAATAGATTGATTCCCGGGGCTGTTCAGCAGGTTGTTGGGGTTGGGGACGCTCCGGTTTCCGTTCTGGTTTTCGAGATGTCGGTTTTTGCCGGGTGGTCGATTCCTCGCCGAAGATAGTCCGCATTTCCTCGAGGATATCGTCGCGGGATTCTGTCGATGATTCCTTCTCATCATACTGAGGTTCGGAGGGTACCTCATATTCGTGCTCCTGTGGTGGTTTTGAAGGGGCGAAAAATAGCCGGTATAAAAAGTATACGACTATAAAAATCCAGATAAATTCTAATATGTCCATTATTCTATTCCTTGCTTAAT
>SKXH01000147.1 GCA_007128495.1 Bacteroidota bacterium | reverse complement strand
GGCAGTGTTAATACGGAAATCTACATACGCTTTTCACCGACTGAGGCAAAATCATACGACGGTAATGTATCGAACTCCTCATCGGGGGTTGCAACACAAAACGTTAGTGTAAGTGGAGCGGGAACAACACCACCCCCTGAATTAAGTGTCAGCACATCATCACTCGAGTTCGATGATACTGAGATCGGTACGCATTCCAGTTCCCAGAGTTACACCTTATCCGGCAGCAATCTAACAGAAGATATAGCGGTAACAGCCCCTGATGGCTTTGAGGTATCGCAGAGTTCAAACAGCAATTTCGAAAGTAGCTTAACGATATCTCAAAATGGTGGTAGCGTTAACACGACAATCCACATACGTTTCTCCCCAACAGAGACAGATGAATACAGTGGTAGTGTATCGAATTCAACAACTGGGGCTGCAACACAAAATGTTAATGTCACTGGAACAGGAACGACGCCACCCCCTGAATTAAGTATCAGCACATCATCACTCGAGTTCGATGATACTGAGATCGGTACGCATTCCAGTTCCCAGAGTTACACCTTATCCGGAAGTAATCTTACCGGTAATGTAACGGTAACTGCGCCTGCGGGATTTGAAGTATCCGGGAATTCAAGCAATGAATTCGGGAGTAATTTTTCGATTATACCGAGTGATGGTAGTGTCAATTCGACAATCTACGTCCGCTTTTCACCAACTGAGGCAATAGAATACAGCGGCGAGATAACAAATGAAACATCTGGAGCTATTTCACAAAATATTGAGGTAAGCGGAAGCGGCACCACTCCGCCACCTGAATTGATTGTCGAACCCTCCTCACTAACTTTTGGTGAAGTACAGGTAGATTCGACATCGATAGAACAGACTTATATCCTGACAGGTACAAATCTAACCGGGAATGTCACAATTACTGCACCAGCGGATTTTTATATCTCAGAGAATCAAGACAACGGTTATCAAAGCAGTTTATCGATAGCACCTAATAACGGCGATGTTGACAAAACGATATATGTGCGGTTTTCACCAAAAGAAGCGGGATTATATAACGATAATGTAACAAACGAAACATCAGGTGTGGAAACGCGCACCGTTAGTATTAGTGGAAGGGGAACATTACCTCATCTGGATCTTGTATTTCCAGAAGATGGCGCTATTGATATACCGAAAAATACAACTCTCGAATGGTATTCGATAACAGGTGCTGAAATTTATAGTGTACAAATATCAGTGTCTCCGGAATTCGAAAATTTATATATCAGTAAAACGGATATAGACTCGACCCATCTGAATGTGACATTGGAGTACGAAACGACTTATTACTGGCGTGTGATCGCCCATAATGAGGCGGGCGACAGTTCGTTTTCGGACGTATGGAGTTTTACAACCGTTGCTTTGGTGCCGGACATTCCGGAACTTATTGCCCCGGCCGATGGTGCAGCAAATATTGCAATCGATACAGTGCTCGCATGGAATAATATACAGCATGCCGAAAATTATCATGTCCAGGTAGCGGAAGACATTGATTTTTCATTAGTAGTACTCGATGATGACGGGGTAGCTGAATCCTCAATCGAGGTTAATGGACTGGAAAACCTTACCACTTATTACTGGAGGGTGCGGGCAGTTAATAACGGCGTCCTGAGCGAATGGTCTGATGTATGGAGTTTCACTACATATGATGTTACATCCATTGAGCGATACTCTGCGGGGCTTCCTGATGAATTTTCGCTTATGCAGAATTATCCGAATCCCTTTAATCCTACCACAAACATCCGGTTTGCAATACCTTCGGCATCCTTGATTCGATTGGAGGTTTTCAATACGCTCGGCCAACGTATCGCGATAATAATAAACAATGAACACTACGCTGCCGGTGTGTATGAAGCGACATGGGATGCAAACGATTCATACGGACGCGAAGTCCCGAGCGGTATGTATATCTACAAACTAACCGCTGGAGATTATGTCGACATAAAGAAAATGATCCTTATGCGATAGTATTCTATGGCCATTTGTTGATTATTCCTGGAATTGATTTTAATATTTTATTGTTATAAATTAAGTAGTCCAGGTAAATAATTCATAGAATATGTAGAATCAATGAAAGGATGCAACTATGAAACCGTTAAAAACAGTTTTAGGATTTGTGGCCGGCCTATCGGTTGGAGCTCTTGTTGGCATTTTATACGCACCCCAAAAAGGAACAACGACAAGAAAACGAATTGCACGCAAAAGTGCAGAATATAGTGACGATATCAAGGATAAATTTTCCGATTCCGTAGAAGGACTTAAAGATACTTACGAATCCACAAAAAAAGATACTATGGAATGGGTAGACAGTGCAAAAGATAAAACCGGCGAATATATAAAAAATGCGAAAAAAAGTATTAAATAATACATCACGCAATAATATTTACCGATAGGAAGGAGATGTATGAAGATTGTTAATAAAATTACGAAATCAGTGGGGAGATCGGTATTATATATTTTATTTGGTTTATCTATAACTCTCTATGCAGATGATCCGGAAAGGCACGTAATCCAATTTTCGGGTACAAGTTATTCACCCGATCAATTGGATGTTGCCGTAGGCGATACGATCATCTGGCAGGGAAGTTTTTCTTCACACCCGCTGGAATCTACATCGGTACCTGAAGGGGCAGATGAATGGGGACCTATAAATTCAGGTACTGAATACCGGTATGTTGTCGAAGTAGAGGGAACATACGAATATCACTGTACGGTTCATTCGGGAGTCGGCATGACCGGATCTTTTTCTGCAACGGTAACTTCCGTTGACGAAAACATGCCAGGAAATAATCCGTTGTCATACCGGCTTGAACAAAATTACCCGAATCCGTTCAATCCCTCAACGGTTATAAAGTACGAAATCCCGGAAGGAAGCCACGTTGAATTGACAGTGTATAATATTCTGGGAAAAGAAGTTACAACACTTGTGAATGATGACCAGGAAAGCGGTTTATATGAAGTCACATTCAATGCAACCGGATTGGCCAGCGGCATATACATCTATCGTCTGGAAGCGGGAGAACACGTTGAAATGCGACGGATGTTGTATCTGAAATAAAGGCAAAAGTTTATACACACCGCTGCCGGGAATTAAAAAATAGCCGGTTGCGGTGTGTATAAAAATATTCCATCGCGGTTATTTACTTTCCCCAACACACAGCACGTAGTACACCACTCAATGCAGGGTCTTGATTATATTCACAAAACTCTGTTAATTTCATGTGTAAATATACAACGCAAACAACCAATCGGATTTTTTACCATGTACAAATATATAATTATCTTCACAATAATCTTTAATTTTGTGTTAACAAATTCCTCAAGCGGGCAAGAAAATTTTAACTGGAATAATGTCGATACTCTTTTCGCAAATTGGGATAAGCCCGGATCTCCCGGTTGTGCATTGGGTGTATTTGAAAGTGGCGAGATAATTTACTCGGAGGGATACGGAGAAGCGAATCTTGATCACGGAATCCCGATTTCACCTGAAACAGTATTTTACATCGGCTCGGTGTCAAAACAATTCGCAGCCGCTGCGATTGCTCTACTTGCCGATCGAGGGGATATCGACCTTACCGACGACATACGGATGTATATCCCTGAAATGCCTGAATATGAACAACCAATTACAATACAACATCTTGTTCATCATACAAGCGGTATACGTGACCTGTATGCTTTATTGAATTTTGCCGAAGTTCACGTTGCAAATGTACTTTCGGTAGAGGATAAGCTGGACCTTATCAGCAGCCAGAGCGATCTTAACTTTACTCCCGGTGATGAATATCTTTATAGTAACAGCGGCTACACATTGATAGGTATACTTGTGGAACGTGTTTCAGGCAAATCTTTGCGCGAATTTACTGACGAGAATATTTTTCAGCCGCTCGGAATGGAAAGCACACATTTTCACGATAACCGTTATGAGATAGTAAATAACCGGGCATTAAGTTATCAACAGGACAATGAGGGGAATTTCTATCAAACTTATCTTACTAATTTTGAAGGTGTCGGTCCGGGTGGATTATATACGACAATCGGGGATTTATTTAAATGGGATCAGAATCTATACAAAAACCAACTAACCGATGCACCTGACTTGAATGAGATAATGCACACCCGGGGGATCCTGAATAACGGGGATACGTTACAGTATGCGTTTGCATTACAGTACGGCGACCATAAAGGATTGGAAACTATCGGACATGGCGGTTCATTTATGGGATTTCGTGCTGATTATTTACGATTTCCCGGACAGAAGTTATCAATAGGTATTTTGTGTAATCTCGGATCGATAAATCCGCGTTCAATTAGTACACAAATTGCCGATCTCTATCTGAAGGAATTAATTCAGGATAACCTGCAGGAGTATGAGGGGGGTTATAAGAATACAGATCTCGACGTTGAGTACAAAATAGAATTAGTCGGAAGTAACCTGAGCTTAGAACGAACGATGTCGCCAAAAGGAAAACTGGAATATCAGGAAGAAGACACTTTTTCAATCGGCAGTTGGACAATAGAATTCTTCCGTGAGCAGGATAATGCAGTGAGCGGATTCACGGTTGATTCAGGAAGAGCACGGAATGTAGTTTTTCATCTGGTTGATTAATGATCAGTGAAATCCGTGGCTTTATTTTTTAGCTTTTCGGTGTGATGTACAAAAAAAATCCCGTCATCCTGCCGGGTTACCGGAATTTGGATGCGGGATTTTTTTAAACCTACAACGTATTATTATACTTTTCGTACGTTGTTTGCCTGAAGGCCTTTTTGTCCTTGCTCGACTTCAAATTCAACCTTATCGCCGTCTTCAAGGTTTTTAAACCCATCACCGGCTATCGAACGATAGTGAACAAATACATCTTCGCCGCTATCGCGTTGAATAAATCCAAAACCTTTAGCGCTGTTAAACCACTTTACTGTTCCTTTTTCCATGGAACACACTCCTTAAATTAGTTTTTCAAAATATCCGCCGTTGGCAGACCGTACGAACCATTTTACAGCCACTGGCTGCTCGGCCGTTTCCGGCCGATATGACCCCTAACATGAAAAAAATCGCAAACAAATGGTTGAATTTTGTCACCATTTATTGCGATTCCTTTGAGCACTGACGATCTTGATGAAGCTTCTATACACAACAGCAGCTTTTGAAAAACCTCAGGCGTAGCTTAGAGTTCAATATAAACGGTGTACTGTTTATTTGTTAATCAAGTATACGATATTATTTTGGTAAATGCAAGTATTTATCTTCTTTTTTTACGTTTATTTTTATCTTTCGGCGGCCGTGCCTCATTTACATTTACTCCCTTGCCTTTAATGGTATGGCCCCGCATACCCTGTATTGCGGCTTCAGCTTCAGCTTTTGCAGGCATCTCGACAAAACCGAAACCTTTCGAATCCCGCGTAAACATATCACGAATGATCGTCACTTTTGATACTTTACCGTATTTCTCAAATTCTTTCTGTAATTCGTCTTCATTGACATCGCGGGCTAAATTTCCAACAAATAAGTTCATAGTATTCCTTTTCGATTAGTGGAACGAATGCTCACAATATTCTCCGCCGATTCCTGCTATTCAAGGAATTGATGAGGTGAGAAAGGTTTGTGGTTCAAATAATTAACTATGTATAGTATAATCGAATATAGGTGAAAAGTCAAATTTAAAAATCTAAACGAAAGCAGGTACATTGCCTCAGTACCAATTAATTCGTAAATTCTTTATTAGTATCAGCATATCAATGTTCACGTACAAGTCTATAGGTTCTGTCTATGAATTATTTTCACTTCCTGCTCATTGCCATATTTTTCATTCTTCCCGTTCGCGGTGATTCATTGTCGGTATATTCTCCGGATAACGTTGTCGGTGTACAATTCTTCCTCGTTGAGGGCGTACCCTATTACAGTGTTCAGCGATTCGGAAGGGATGTCGTACAAAAATCCCGACTCGGTTTTGAACTGCAAGATATACCTGATTTAAAAACAGGATTTACCATAAACGATGTAACAAACACCCATCACGATGTTACCTGGAAACAGGTGTGGGGAGAGAAGAAATACATACGAAATTATTATAACGAATTGCGGATCGATTTGGTCGAACGTGGAGAGTTGAAGCGTGAAATGACAATTGTGTTTCGGGCCTATGATGATGGGATCGGTTTCCGCTATGAAATTCCCGAACAACCCGCCATCGGTGAATTTAACATAATGAATGAATTGACCGAGTTTGCTCTCACCGGCGATCACGAGGCATGGTGGATCGGCGCTTATCAATGGAATCGTTTCGAGTACCTCTATGAGAACACTCCTCTAAGTGAAGTTGATACTGTTCATACACATTTCACATTGCGTACAGAGAACGATCTTTATTTGAGTTTCCATGAGGCGGCGGTAGTAGATTATTCCACAATGGCGCTTGAGCGAACACATGATTACACGTTGCAGGTCAACCTCTTTCCCTGGGCCGACGGAGTAAAAGTCCGTACCGCTGCACCGATGGTCACTCCCTGGAGAACGATTCAAATGGCAGATGATCCGGGCGGACTAATAACGTCGTATCTTATACTCAATCTTAATGAATCAAATAAGATTGAAGATACAACCTGGATTAAACCGGGTAAGTATGTTGGTATTTGGTGGGAGATGCATATCGGAAAATCGACGTGGGAGATAGGGCCGAACCACGGTGCAACGACCGAAAACGCAAAACGATATATCGACTTCGCAGCCGAACACAATTTTGATCATGTTCTCGTTGAAGGATGGAACAAAGGGTGGGAGGGAGATTGGTATGCCGACGGAGTCGTGTTTGATTTTACGACTCCGTATCCCGATTTCGATCTGGCCGGTGTTGCGCAATATGCACTGGATAATGGCGTGCGCATTATGGGACATCACGAAACTTCTGCAAACATTTTAAATTATGAAGAGCAGATGGAAGATGCCTTCGCTTTGTATGAAGAGCTTGGTGTGCGGGCAGTAAAAACCGGCTACGTCGGTCATGGTACGGAAATAGTCTGGTACGATGAAGATGACAATGAAAACCATGAATGGCATCACGGACAGTTTATGGTTGAGCATCATCAACGGGTGGTTGAACTCGCGGCGAAGCACAGAATATCCCTTAATGTCCATGAAGGTGTAAAGGATACTGGCTTGCGGCGGACGTGGCCTAATTTGATGACGCGGGAAGTTGCCCGCGGTCAGGAATACAATGCCTGGGGAGGTGAAGGGGGTAATCCACCTGACCACGTTGTCATACTTCCGTTTACCCGGAATCTTTCCGGTCCTTTTGATTATACTCCGGGTATTGTCGAACTGCATTACGATGAATACAGACCCGACAACCGTATCAATTCAACACTTGCCGGTGAACTTGCATTATATGTGATCATCCACAGTCCGCTGCAGATGGCTGCCGACTTGCCTGAAAATTACGAAGCCCGGCCGGATGTTTTTCAGTTCATCAAAGACGTTCCTGCCGATTGGTATGATACGAAAGTATTGCACGCGAGCATTGGAAATTATGTCACGATAATACGGAAGGATCATAACAGCGACGATTGGTATCTTGGGAGCATAACCGATGAAAACGGAAGAATACTCGAGGCATCGTTAAGTTTTCTCGATGCCGGCAAAGAATATGTCGCTGAGATATACCGCGATGGAAAAAATGCCGATTGGATTAACAATCCGTATGATATTGTCATCGAGGAGAAAGTTGTAGACAGCAGTATGACGATGCAATTACGCCTTGCAACAAGCGGCGGACAGGCAATACGATTTCGACCGTTATGAAGATGTGGGTTTAAATATGTAGTTCACCTTAAAGGTGGACTACATATTTTTCATAATCCTTTAAAAAATATAAATATAATCGTACATTAATAAAGCAAACAATGATAAATTAAATCGATAGGTGATAAATAATATGAAGTATCTCTTAAATCCACTTATTTTATTTTTGTGTATCGGCATCCTTGCCAATCCTCTACTTACCGACGTACCGGAACTTGATGGTTATGATTCGTTCATTGATCAGGTTATCGAAGACTGGAATGCTCCCGGAATTGCGGTCGCAATTGTTAAAGACGGTGAATTGATTTTCGGTAAAGGATTCGGTTACCGCAATATAGAACAACAACAACCCGTTACACCCCAATCTTTATTTGCCATTGCATCGTGTTCAAAGGCGTTTACAACAACCGCTATTGCAATGCTGGTTGAGGACGGATTGCTCGAATGGGATAATCCGGTACGCGATTATCTGCCCGACTTCCGTATGTCCGATCCGTACATTACCGGACATATTACGGTGCGCGATCTTGTGACACATCGGTCGGGACTTCCCCGCCATGATCGTGTATGGCTGGGAACCCCGTTTACCCGGGAGGAACTTGTTGATAAAATTCAATATCTCGATTTCAGCAGAGGACTTCGTGAAACATATCAATACAATAACTTATTATATGTTACGGCAGGTCGCGTTATCGAAGAGGTGACAGGAACCTCATGGGAAAACTTCGTGGATCATCGTATTCTGACGCCGCTGGGAATGACATCGACTAATTTTTCCGTGACCGATATGCAGCTTGCCGATGACTTTGCACAGGCATATACTGTTAACGACAACGATTTACAGATGGCTCCGTTCCGGAACGTAGATGCGCTCGGTCCGGCAGGATCGATCAATTCGAATATCTCAGATATGGCGAAATGGATTCAATTTAATCTCAATCAGGGTGTTGTAATGCTCGATACACTTTTAACACCCCGGCATATTGAACAGCTTCATCAGCCCCGGGTCGTTGCGTCGGGAAGTACGGATGACGAAGAATTGTCTTTTGTAAATTACGGTTTGGGATGGAGAATAAGTTCGTATCAAGGTCATCGTATGGTGTATCATGGGGGAGCGATAGGTGCATTCAGAACATTGGTGACATTACTTCCGGATCAAGATATAGGTATAGTTTCAGTCACAAATTTTAATCGGGCGCAAGTGAACAGGGTGGCGACCTACAATGCAATAGAACGGCTGCTTGATTTGGAACATGTCGATTGGAGTACCCGGCTTCAGGAACGTATTTCAGACCCGCGTGAACCCGAGTGCCACGATTCTCCCCGTTTAACTCATGAGTTGACCGCTTATACAGGGAAGTTTGAGCATCCGGCATATGGAGAATTAGAGATCGCTTATGCGGACGATCAACTCAGTGTAACCCGCTACGGTGAAACATCAAAATTGGAACACTGTAAATTCAACACATTCCTTCGTGAAGGTGGTTATTGGGGGGCATTCAGATCACGGACACAGTTTACATTTGTCGTCAACGAAGACGACGAGATAGATAGGGTACTCATACCGCTTGAATCTACAGTTGACGATATTATATTTGAACGTATTAATTGAAAAAACAGCTTACAGAATCCACCATGGGCACCCTCTATGCACTGTGTGCATTTGTGCTCTGGGGAATATTACCCGTTTACTGGAAACTCTTGCATCCGGTTCCGGCCGGTGAAATCCTTGCACACCGCATATTTTGGTCGGCTGTATTTGTAACGGCGGTTTTGGTATATATCGGAAAGGCAAAATTTCTCGATCTTCTCCGAAACCGCCGAAACCGACTCTCCCTTATTATTACAGGCACATTGATCGGTGGTAATTGGTTTACGTATATTTACGCCGTTCATACCGATCGCATTGTCGAAGCAAGTATGGGCTACTATATCAACCCATTGATCAGTATATTACTCGGTCTGGTGGTTCTGAAAGAACGCCTCAATCGTATCCAGTGGATTGCTCTTATCCTCGCAATGCTCGGCGTACTTATTATTACCGTTCAATTCGGACGTATCCCGTGGATCGCTTTGATACTCAGCGGGAGTTTCGGACTCTACGGTTTGATTAAGAAAATGATGAATCTTGATGCGCTATCGAGTCTCGGTGTCGAGACATTATTACTCATGCCGATTGCCGGGGCATTTATAGTCTTACAGGAAATTAACGGCACCGGTGCATTTTTAAGTTTTGGATATGGTATCGATGCATTGCTGATATTTTCGGGGGCAATAACTGCATTGCCGCTCTACTGGTTTGCACAGGGGGCACGGCGGATACCGTTATCGCGGATCGGTTTCCTCCAGTATATAGCACCGACATTAATGCTGTTAATGGGTGTAATAGTGTACCACGAACCGTTCACTAACGTTCACGCGGTAAGCTTTGGATTTATCTGGATGGCATTATTGCTCTACTCATACTCTACATTTATTTTAATGAAAAAATACCAAAATATCTCTAATCCGGAATAATAATAGAGAAAACACACCTGAATTTTCCTACCTTTAATATTTTTTAAAACAATAATAATAATATTGAGTTGTATATTTTCACATCAGTTAGTCGAAGTATGTTAATTTTTTTTTAGCATATTAGAGTAATATTTATAGCTAATTGTTGAAAAATACAAATTGACTGTTGCGAAACGAAGCACAGTGATCGGTTTTAAAATTAGGAATATGCAGCCGTTACTCAACAAACCATACATTTCCGGACTGATTTTTTGGTATGCAATTTGAAGCAAATATTTACGAAATACTTATAATATTTCACACAAAAGAGTATTTAAACTTGTTATTATAGAGGATAATTGTTATGGAAAATAAATTGCTATCACGTAAAGAATTTTTGACGAACAGTGCAAAATATGCTGCCGGTATCACGGCAGGAATGGGTGCGCTTGGATTATTGTCAAAAAACAAGGCCGGTGCAGGTATTAAAAATGCTGATTGGCCTTGGCCGTATGTCGAACTTGACCCGGAAGAAGCACGGATTCGAGGACATGCCGGGTATTGGACAGGACGCGGATGTTCGTATGGTGCATTCCACGCTATTGTGTCAATGCTTGCCGAGGAAGTGGGTGAACCGTATACATTAATGCCGACAGAATTCCTTGAATGGGGAAGAGGTGGAAGCTGGGGATGGGGTACGCTTTGCGGCGGGCTGATCGGTGCATTGACTGCAATTAACCTTTGTTGGGATAAAGATAAAGCGTCAAAACTCGGCAATGAATTACTGGGGTGGTATTCGATTATAGAATTTCCCTCCGATATCAGTAATGAATATGCACGAGATCACTTGTTCACAGATAATCGTTGCGATAAGGATCTGTTGCAAACGGTTGCCGGATCACCGCTCTGTCATATATCTGTTTCAAACTGGTGTGTAAAATCCCATTATAAACGATCCAGCACTGAGAGAAGTGAACGTTGCGGCAGACTGACCGGTGATGTCACAGCATATTCAGTCCAGATTATGAACGATGAACTGAAGAACCAATTCCAACCGTTGTATCAAACAGAGGATTCAGTAAAGTATTGTATGAACTGTCACGGAACGAGCGGCGATAAAGTCCAGATGGATAATACTATCGGCAAGATGGAATGTACCCAGTGTCATGGCGATCATACAGGTAGTTTTACCTCGGCAGAAAAAGTAGAAGACTTTGCGCCAACGTACAAACTGCATCAGAACTACCCGAATCCGTTTAATCCGTCTACAACCATTCGATTCTCACTACCGAAAGCTGAAACAGTAACACTCGCTGTGTATGATATTCACGGTCGTATTGTGAGAAATATCGTTGATTATGAGCATTATAATGCGGGTACATTTGAAGTGGAGTGGGACGGAAGAAATAATTTCGGACAGGTCGTAGCCAGCGGTACTTATTTTGCCCGTCTTTATGCAGGACCTCACATTGAATCTATGAAGCTGAAGCTTGTAAAGTAATTTCCATCCGAAATATACAGGAGGGATCCATTTGTTACCCGGATCCCTCCATCGATTTTTTTATCTTTTTTCTATACTCTTGACAATATGCTGAAGGTTGCATATATTATATGCTAATTAGTGCATACAAGCATATAGGATATACATAATGATGCAACAAGTATCTGTTTTTAAAGCACTTGCAGATGAAACCCGGTTGCGGTTAGTCAATCTTTTTGTCACCTCGGGAAAATCACTCTGTGTATGTGAGATGGTCGATGCTCTCCGGCTTCCGCAGTATCAGATATCCAAACATTTGAATATCCTGAAAAACAGCGGTTTAATCAGTGTTCAAAAATCCGGCACCTGGGCTTACCATTCGATTAACCGTGATATTATTCAAAACGAAAAATTGTATTCCTTCTTGAAGGAATTTCTGTCTGGTGATGTCTTCGATGAGGATATAAAAAATCTTGATATGCGCTTAATGCTCCGTGAAGGAGACCGGTGTGTAGTGGGATTCGTCGATGAAAAAGAACTTGTGCAATTAATTGTCAAGAAACAACCGAAATCAAAAATCAGTAAAGGATCAACAGTATGAGTGAAGTCAAGGATAAAACCAAAATTGAAATTTATGATCCGCCGATGTGCTGTCCGGGAGGATTGTGCGGCCCGGCGATCGATCAGGTATTGCTTGATTTCAATGAGACAATCATCAATGTAAAAAAGGAATTTGATGGTAAGGTTTCTATCGATAGATACCTCCTCACACAACAGGGGCAAAAATTTATGCAGCATCCTGAAGTGGT
>SKXH01000197.1 GCA_007128495.1 Bacteroidota bacterium | reverse complement strand
CGGCGATGATGTATTCAATTGTGAATGAAGAACCCGACCCGGTCTCAAATTATATAAGCGATGTTCATCCCGATCTTATCCGGGTTACTGAGCGAACACTCGATAAGGATCCGGACGATAGATATCAGTCGGTCGATCATATCATCAGCGATATACGTCATCTGAAAAAGAAATCGTCACAGAGAATTGCAACTCAACCTCAAACTCCAACAGTAACCACCGGTGAGAAAACCGGTTCAGCTCAGCAGCAGCCACAGAAGCATTCGACAAGTGTTACGATAAATATACCTGCTCTGAAATCGCGCACCGGAGTAGCTGCGATTCTTGCTGCTGTTGTCGTTCTTGGCGGACTTCTCTATTTCTTATTATCACCGTCAACGCCGGTCGAAGTTCCTGTCGAAGATCAATCTATTGCCGTGCTTCCGCTTCAGAATTTAAGTCCCGACCCCGATGATGCCTATTTTGCCGATGGTGTACACGATGACATAATTATTCAACTTTCGCAGATAGGCGGTATTCGTACTATTGCCCGCAGCTCTGTGCTGCGTTATACGGAGGGAGATCGAAACCTGCAGCAAATTGCGGATGATTTGAATGTTTCCACTGTATTGGAAGGTAACGTCCGTCGTGCGGGAGATGTTATACGTGTGGCAGTTCAGCTTATCGATCCTTATAGCAACCAAACGCTCTGGGCAGATTCGTACGAGCGTGATGATATAACCGAATTGTTTCAGATACAAAAAGCAATTGCCGGAGAGATTGCCTCTGCTCTGGAGGTGAGTTTAACTCCGCAGGAACAAGAGCAGCTTGAAGAGCGTCCGACCGGGGTCGCAGAAGCGTATGAGCTGTATCTTCGCGGAAGAGCAAACTTCTTCAGGTCCGGTGCTACGGAGGAGGATTATAGGAATGCCGAAGAATTTTTACAGCGTGCCCTTGAATATGATCCTGAATTTGTCCACGTCCATGGGTTGCTTTCAAGAGTCTACAGTTCTTTAATCTGGTTTGGATACGATACATCTTCAGAAACAGTTGATATGTCACGACACCATGCGGAACGTGCTTATGACTTGAATCCTGACCTGCCGGACGCTCTCCTGGCAATGGGATACCATTACTATCATGCACGCCGCGAGTATGACGAAGCGCTTGAATATTTTAATACGGCGCGTCGCTTACAGCCGAACCAAGCCGATATAATATCTTCTATCGCTTTTGTTGAACGGCGGCTGGGAAGATTTGAAGATTCAATTGAGAATCTTGACAAAGCTATTTCTCTCGACCCGATGAGTGCGTTTTTACATTTTAACCAGGGTTTCACATACACGAATATGCGTGAATATGAAAAGGCACGATCTGCTTATGAAGCGACTCTGTCCCGTTTCCCTGAAGATAGTATTACGAGAATTATAGATGTTTTTAATACTCTATTCTGGAAGGGTGATACGGAAACGGTACATACATTTATCGAAAACTTCCCTCATGTAAAGAAAGAACATCCTGTTTTGTGGCTCAGACTGCAATTTATTATTCAGGACTATGAAGGAATGATCCGTACTGTTAATGAAGTACCCGAAGATATATATCAATTTCAGAATACATTCCTTCCATCAACGTATATTCTTGGAACGGCTTACGATTTTTTGGATGAGGCAGAACGTGCGAGAGGATACTATGAAGAAGCACTCTCTACGATGGAGGAATTGTATTCCGAATTTCAGAACGAAGCGAGGTACCGGATCGGACTCGGACAAATTAATGCTGCACTGGGAAATGAAGAACTAGCTATCGAGGAAGGCGAAAAAGCAGTTGAGTTGATGCCCATCTCCCTGGCTCCTATCTCCGGTGCCAGTATTAAAGCAGATCTGGCTGCTATCTACGCGCGGTTGCAAAAACCGGATGAAGCTGTTGAGATATTGAGGGAGCTTCTATCAATTCCAAGTGGAGGCAGTGTTCCTTTTTTAAAAATTGATCCGACGTGGGATCCAATCAGAGATACTCCGGAATTTCAACAATTGATTCAGGAATTTGAGGGACGTGTATGATCGGTGAATTGATCGATCACGACCATCTCTTTGGCGAGCACACATACCGGCAAGCGCGCATCATTGCACTTATGTGCAGGCAGGAAGAAGCGGTAATACTGCTTTTTTAAGCAGTCTCATTCGTGTAATAGAACAAACTGCTGGTGTTTGACGATTAGTATTAATTATGTATATTGCATCGTTCGATATAGGAGAGCAGCGCCAAACATGATTGGTCAAACGGTTTCACATTATCGCATCCTTGATAAGCTTGGTGAAGGGGGTATGGGTGTTGCCTACAAAGCACACGACACCAACCTTGATCGCATCGTCGCGTTAAAATTCCTCACCGTGCAAACAACCGTGAATGATGAAAATCAGCAACGCTTCCTGCAAGAAGCCCGCGCCGTGGCACAATTGAATCATCCGAACGTTTGTAATGTATATAGCATCGAAGAGTTCGAAGACATCCGGTTTATCGTGATGGAATATATCGACGGTGCAACGCTGAGCGACAAATTACAACCAAAAACTCCACTGAATATATCCGCAGCTATTGAATATGCCATACAAATTGTCAAAGGATTAAAAGCTGCTCATGACAAAAAAATTATTCATCGTGATATTAAATCCAATAATATTATGGTTACCGGATCCGGTGAAATCAAATTGTTGGATTTTGGTCTGGCAAAATTACCCGGTACCTCGTTAGCAACCAAAACCGGTGCGACGATCGGTACGGTTGTTTATATGTCTCCGGAACAGGTTCGCGGTGAGCATATCGATGAGCGGTCCGACATCTGGTCTGTGGGAGTAGTATTGTATGAGATGGTAACCGGACATACGCCGTTCGAAGGTGACTACGAACATGCCGTTATGTATTCAATTGTCAATACAGAACCGTCGTCTATTGCAAACCAAAATAAAGACGTTCCCGAAGAATTGGAACACATAGTGTCCCGGTGCCTTACAAAAGAAAAGTCTAAAAGATATCAATCGACATCTGAATTATTAGATGATCTTATCGATGTCCGGGACAGATCGAAAACCGGTACGAGTGTATCAAAAACTTATGTGAAACGAAGCATATTACAACCGAAACCAAACCGTCATCGTCACGTTGTCTACGGTATTGCATTATTTATTGTAGTTCTAATCTTTGTATATATGTTCTTAGCCACGCCGTTTACAGTGCAACGCTGGGTTACAACAACTCCCGGCTCCATTCAACTGATGGTACTTCCCTTTACCAATATCGGTGACGATCCCGGCAGACAGGTATTTTGTGATGGTCTTGTTGAAACAGTTACCAGTAATCTTACTCAGATGGAACGGTTTCATAGCGAACTCTGGGTGGTTCCAGCGGGTGAAGTTAGAAACCACGATATTACGAGTGTTAGAGACGCTCATAAAATATTCGGTGTGAATTACGTAGTGACCGGTAGTCTACAACAAATTGCCGGCCGGTTGCGGTTAACCATTAATCTGGTTGACCCAAAAAATCTGCGGCAGTTACAATCTTCCGTAATCGATGTTGATGGATCGGATATTTTGGGGCTGCACAACGGTTCGGTAGAAAAATTAATGGCAATGATAAACATGGAGTTTAATCCGGAGAAGCGCGAAGTCATCAAAGCGGGTAATACATCTGTTTCACCTGCTTTTGAGCTGTACCTTAACGGGATCGGTAATTTGCAGCGATATGAAATGCTGGAAAATATTAATGCAGCCATAGAATCATTTACACAATCTGTCGAATTGGATCCTCAGTTTACGCTTGCGTACGCCGGACTCGGACAGGCATACTGGCGTAAATATGAGTATACGAAAGACCCTCTATGGGTTGAAAGAGCAAACGAACAATGCAGGATCGCGTTATCGCTGGATGATCAACTTGAACAGGTTAATATTACCGTGGGAATTATCAATACGGGAACCGGTCAATATGAGAAAGCTATTGAGAATTTCAATAAAGTTCTCGCTGCAAATCCCGCCAGCGCTGATGCCTACCGTGGTCTGGCAAAGGCGTATGAACTGGTAGGAGACCTCGCCAAAGCGGAATCAATGATCAAGCGCGCGATACAATTGAAGCCCGATTACTGGGCAGGATATAATTTACTGGGAGTGTTCTATTCCCGGAACAATCAATACGAAAAAGCCATCGAACAGTTTGAAAAAGTTCTGGAGTTGACACCTGATAACTACCGCGGGTACATGAACCTCGGAAGTATGTATTATTTTTTAGAGCAGTGGGACATGGCGCGTACGATGTATGAACGCTCGCTTGAGCTTGAAAAAACGTATAGCGCCGCTTCCAATTTGGGAACGGTGTATTACATTGAGGGAAGATATAGTGAAGCAGCGCGTGTGTATGAAACGGCATTAGAGATCAGCGACGGAGATTATCTGCTCTGGGGAAATCTTGGTTCTGCTTATTATTGGATACCCGGGCAACGGGAGAAGGCACGCTCCGCATATAAGCGTGCCATAGAACTGGCTGAAGAGCGAAATGAAATTAATCCAAACGATCCAGAAGTTATAATAAATTTAGCGGGATATCGCGCGATGACCGGTGATGAAGAGCAAGCAAGGATATACTTACAGAGAGCTATTGATATGGCTCCCGGAAATACGTGGGTTATGTTTGTTGCGGGAACAACTTTTGAGCGGCTCGGCGATCGTGAACAAGCATTGCATTTCATCGGAAGCGCACTTGAGCACGGGTATTCCAGGTCGGAAATCCTGAATCAGCCGGAATTGCAACGATTAATAGCCGACGAGCGATTCAAGGAGGTGCTTCGTGATTACCATCAATAGATTATTGAATCATTATTATACGCTTAATGAATGTTCATTCACATTACTGAGGAGATCGCTATGAAAAAGAATGTTACATTTACCATTGTATTCGTTATGGTATCGTTCTTCCTTTCGGGTTTTACCGGGCCGGGCCTTCCGGGTCAGGATCAACCGGGGCAAGCACCTGTAACCGAACACAAACTTGTTATTAAACAGATCGACGATGAATGGAGGGTGGTTCACGAAGGCGATGAATCCGAAAGCGACGTGGTGGTAAATAGAGGAGATCGTATCCGATGGATACCGCAGGGTTCGGATGTCTCTTTTCAATTTATGGAGGAGAATCTGGTCGGACACAGCAGGCGAACGGTAAAAGATGGACGCCCGTTGGTATTGGCTATAGGAAATGAAGCCCGTAAGGGAGTCCATCCGTATTCAGTTTTTATTCATAAGGATTTGACGTACGCAGTCGGTCAGTCTCCTCCGAGAATTATTGTGGAATGATTTACCGTTTTGTTGTTGAGTTCTGTGCGGTAGTCGGTTTGCCGGGCGATGGGGACATATTATCAAAATAACGGGAAAGAAATAGTGACAGGTACAATTATTTCGCATTATAAAATTTTAGAAAAAATAGGTGCAGGCGGTATGGGGGTCGTATACAGAGCACACGATGTTAAATTAGACCGGACCGTCGCATTAAAATTTCTTCCGCCGCACCTTGTATCGGATGAAACGGAAAAACATCGTTTTCTCCACGAAGCAAAAACCGCTTCCGCGCTCGATCATCCTAATATATGTAATATTCATTCGATCGAAGAGGCGGAAAACGGTCAAATCTTCATCGTGATGGCACACTATGAAGGTATGTCGCTCAAGGAAAGAATCGAACAAGGACCGCTTCCGCTTGACGATATACTAAAATTTACAGTTCAAATAGCTGAAGGACTGCAAAATGCGCACGGGAAAGGTATTGTCCACCGGGATCTAAAACCGGCAAATATTTTTATCACGAACGATGATCGGATAAAGATCATTGATTTCGGCCTTGCAAAAGCTGCGGCACAAACAGTGCTCACTCAATCCGGCTCTACACTCGGCACCGTTCCGTATATGTCTCCGGAGCAGGCACAGGGTGATAAAGTTGATCACAGAACGGATATCTGGGCGCTCGGAGTTGTAATGTATGAAATGATCACCGGACATCGACCGTTCCGGAGTGAATATGATACGGCACTTGTCTATTCCATTCTCAATGAAGAACCGGAACCGGTGACGGGATTACGGAGCGGTATACCGATGGATATTGAAAGAGTTGTGCAAAAATGTATGGAGAAAAATCCATTTGAGAGATATCAACATACCGGTGATTTACTTGTTGACATAAAGAAAGTCGAAAAAGAGATCGCTTCGGGAGTTCAATCGAGGACCACCTCATCCGCCGTAACGAGCAAGAACATCCCCGCCGATAACATTACGGGGCATCAAAAAGGGAGACCATGGATATACGGAATACCGGTTTTGATTGCATTGCTCATCGGTTTCTTCTTTTTTATATTCAATAAATCAGAAGATACAGAGATTGCCCGTTCAGTAGCTGTGCTCCCTCTCGATAATCTTAGCCCCGATCCTGACGATGCATTTTTTGCTGCCGGTATGCATGAAGATATAATCATTCAACTTTCGCGTATCGGAGATATTCAGGTCATTGCCAGAAGTTCCGTTTTAGGATATGAAACAGGACCTCGTAACATACAGCAAATCAGCAATGAACTCGGTGTTCAAACATTACTGGAAGGCAGCGTACGACGAGTAGCCGACCGTGTGCGGGTTACGGTAACGCTTACCGATGTGAACACAAACAGGACGCTCTGGGCTGATACATTCGATCGTGATTTAACGGATATATTTGCGATCCAGAGTGAGATCGCTGTCGAGATTGCACATGCACTCGAAGCACGTCTTACCGAAGCAGAGAAAGTGCTGCTTGTTAAGAAGCCCACCGCTGTTACCGAGGCGTACGAATATTATCTTCGTGCACGAGAGTACTTCACAAGACCCGGTCCCCAGCAAGATTACTATAAAAATGCAGAAGTTTTGTTGAAGCGGGCGATAGAATATGATCCTGAGTTTGCACATGCTTATGCGTTACTTTCAAGAACATACAGTTACCAGAGATGGTTTGGATATGACACTTCCCCTCAAACTCTTGAAGCATCGTTGTTGAATGCTGAACGGGCGTTTCAATTGCAGCCGGATTTACCCGAAGCGCATATCGCTATGGGATATTATTATTATTATGGTCACCGTGAATATGATAAGGCACTCGAGCATTTTAATATTGCACGCCGGTTCCAGCCGAATAATGCAGAAATAATCGGAGCGATCGGCTTTGTAGAACGCCGTCTTGGTGAATTTGATGAATCGATTGATAATCTTACCAAAGCAATCTCGCTCGATCCGAAAAATCTCAATTTGATGTTTAGTAATGCACAATCGTATGTAGTCACCGGTAGATTTGAGGAAGCAAAAACTGCATTTGAATCGATACTCTCCCTTTCGCCGGACCTTCCCGTTGTAAGAATTTTTATTTCCCTGAATGATATTTTATGGACGGGAGATACCGGATCGACCAGCAGATTTTTCCAAAACTATTCACATGTTAAAAGCGCATACACCGGTGACTGGCTTCGGTTGCAATTCATCATAGGCGATTTTGAGGGCATGATCCAAACGGTGAATGAAGTTCCGCAGGATATGTATCGGGGTCAGTTGTATCTCTATGCACCGTCCTTTATCCTCGGATTAGCGTATGATCACATGGGTGAGATTGAAGAGGCACGAAAGCACTACGAAAATGCGCTTGCACAATATAGTAAGTTACCATCTTCATATCACGATGAGCCGAGATATAGAATTGCATTGGGGAGAACGTATGCAGGATTAGGATTGCAGAGACAAGCTGCCGAAGAGGCGGAAAAAGCCATCGAATTGGTTACACAACTAAATGACGCTCTCAACAATTCGGCATTAAAAACAGATATAGCATTCATATATGCGAAACTTCAAAAACCCTCTGAAGCAGTCAGTTTGCTTCGCGAAGTTCTCTCTGCTCCGAGTTATCAATCGATTCAGCGGGTTAAAATTGAGCCCGCCTGGGATCCGATTCGCAATACGCCGGAGTTTCAACGGTTATTACAGGATTTTGATGCAGGGATCTAATTTCAGTGAAAAAACGCACTGTTCAATATGCTTGAATATCGCGGGGTAATCGGGAGATTGGTGCGTTGATTTTAGTGTTTTCGTGAAAATTAATACGAAAAAGGCGTCTTTTTAAGAGGTTTCCGTCTTCGTGAAATTTTTGAGTCGTATGGAGCTGTGGTCTTTATTTATGTTTTACAATTGATTATATTCCGGTATCGCTGTTATTTATAAATAGTAGAGTAAATACCAGATAAAACCGCCAGACATAAAGCTGAAAAACATACTTACAATCCCGAAAGGAAAAAGTATGCCCGAAGGAATATCGCTCTCACATTTTATCGGAATGAGTACCGACGGCCGTATCACGCTATTCAGACAGGATATACAAGCTGGTGACATTGTCTATGTCAAAACACAGAATTCCACCTACTCTTTGTATGCACGCGAGGATGGAGTGTTTGAAATAACGGGTGGGTGGTTTGATAAGCGCGGTGTTTCTCCCTTTATTACCAAAATTAACGGATGCACTTATGGCGGAAGTATGATCAATATTCGGACGATAGCGGTGTGCGGTCTTTGCATTGAATTTGGTAATAACGTGAGAACAAGTACGGTACAAAAAATATTTGTTAACCGGTATTTTAAGCATAATTAGAATTATTCTGTAGGAACACAATGTTCCCTAAAATAAGGGTATCGAATGGATAAGAATGCTAAACCCGGTGAGCAATTATATCATCGGCGGCTGCGGTATAATATTTTATTTGAGACACTCACCGATGCGCAATTTGAAGAGGTGAGTGAATATCTGCAGGAGCAGAGGTTCAAGCAAGGGGATATCATATTACATGAAGATACTGAATCTGACCACTTATATCTTCTTGTTGAAGGGCGTGTGAAAATCGTCAGAAGAACCAGGACCGGCGATGAATATATGCTCGCGCTCCTCCATCCCAGTGATTTTTTTGGTGAGATGGAAGTAATCGATGGCCGCAGTAGGTCGGCGCACGTCATTGCCGAAGATGATTGTCTGGTGTACATCTTACCAAAAACAGGATTCGATCACCTTATTAATTCCAACCTTCATTTTACCAGACGATTGGTTGAGATACTAAGTATCAGACTTCGCGCAATGAATTACCATTTCATTGCAGAACTCGAACGCTCAACACAGAGGTTCGATTTTGAGTACAAAAAAATGGAACGGCTGATAGAAGCGGTCAAAAGTCTGAATTCCACCCTTGACCTGGATGAATTGCTTAAGGTAATACTCGATACCGCCCTTGAAAGTGTCGGCGGAGAGCGGGGAACATTATATTTATTAAATAAGGATAAGAAAGAACTCTGGTCGAAAGTTTATATTGGTTCGGAACGGGTAAAAATTCAACTGCCGGTTGGCAGCGGGATAGCCGGTTACGTTGCTGCCACCGGCGATGTGGTTAATATCGAAGATGCATATCTTGATCCCAGGTTTAATCCCGAAATAGATAAGAAAACCGGTTTTCACACCACGTCCATGCTGTGCATGCCGATGAAAAATAAAGAAGGTGACATTATCGGTGTGTTTCAGTTATTAAATAAAAAGCACGGTACATTCGATAAAGATGATGAGAGTTTTATATCCGCACTTTCTGTTCACGCTGCGATTGCCGTCGAAAATGCACGACTCCATAAGCAGGAACAGGAAAAGATCAGTATGGAAAAAGAAATGACCGCAGCGGGCGAAGTGCAGAAAAGTCTTTTCCCAAAACAAATACCGACGGCACCGGGATATGAATTTGCTGCTTATAATATACCTGCACGAACGGTATCGGGCGATATGTACGACTTCTTCAAATGTACCGGCAATCGGATTGCCTTCTGTTTAGGCGATGTATCGGGAAAGGGTCTTCCGGCGTCGTTGTTGATGGCAAATCTCCAGGCAACGCTTCGTGATCAACAACTGCTCGATCTGTCTGTCCAGGAGTGCATATGTCGTGCAAATAATCTCTTACACGGGAACACCAGTTCAGATAAATTTATTACGCTCTTTTACGGTATTATCGACCCCGAAAAGCATGAGTTCCACTATGTTAATGCAGGCCATGATTTTCCGTATTACTTTGGTAACAACAGTGTACCGGAACGCCTGAAAACCGAAGGCATTCCCATCGGCGTTATAGAAAATTTTCCTTATCAACAAAATACAATGAAGATAAATGAAGGCGACCTGTTACTTGTCTACTCCGACGGGATTTGTGAAGCTATGAATAATGCGCAGGAACCGTTCGGTGAGGAACGGCTTGAGCAGGTTGTAGCCGCCAACAAAAAAGTATCGCCGAAAGAATTGATCGATATTATTCTTAACGAGGTTAAGTTATTTACAGAGCATGAACCGCAGATGGATGATATGACGCTCGTTGCAATCAGACGATCCGTACAATCATAATGTAACAGAATTTGGACGATAAGCCGGTCATAATGGAAAAAAGGTTTAAAAGGGATATATCGTCGCTTCAAAATATATTCGCTTTCATTGAGCAATTTGTTTCTTCTCATGATATTGCTTCATCGATCGCGTATCCGGTACAGCTTGCTATCGAAGAATTATTTACCAATATTCTGAAATACCAGTCAGACGGAAAAAGCGATGTGGTAGTTGCGCTTGAAAAATCCGATACCAAGCTGGTGATTCAATTGCTGGATTTTGATTCCGAGCCGTTCGATCTTACAGAATCTGAGGATGTAAACACTCATGAATATATTCAACAAAAGCAACCCGGCGGACTCGGTATTCATCTTGTAAAACAAATGGTTGATTCTATTGATTACCAATATAATAATCGAACCACCACAATAACGCTCACAAAACATTTGGAGAAGTAATATGTTCCATGTCGAACATGGTACAGATGGAAAGCTCATGTTGATCGGTCGATTGGATGCCTCCCAGGCAGACAAAGCGAAAAAGGTTTTTGAAAACATAAACGATTCGAAAGTGATAGATCTTAAAGAACTCGATTATATATCGAGTCTCGGCCTCGGTATACTATTCAGCGCGCAAATACGATTGAAGGAGAACGGCCATTCACTAAAGTTGATAAATATGAACGACCATATACGAGATGTATTTAAGTATACCTCATTCGATAAAATATTTGAAATTGAATAAGTACACCGGGCAATGATACTACAAAAGGAGTCCAGCGAGCGTATCGTCGATCGTATGCACAAAATCAATGATAACGAAATAATACAGCGATGCAAGAACGGGGATATGGAATCATTCGGAGAGATTGTACAAAAATATCAAAGGGTGATATATACTATTGTTCTCCGTATGCTACGCGACCCTGCTGATGCGGAAGATATTACACAAACGGCGTTTATTAAAGCGTATGAAAAACTTGACAGTTATAAAACAAACCATTCATTTTATAGCTGGATATACAGAATCGCGGTCAATGAGGCGCTTAATTTTATAAAAAAATCAGAGCGTTTAGTAGAACTTCACGACACACACAATTCAATCGAAGACGATCCCGAAACCGAATATTCAAAAAACGAACTACAAACTCGAATCGATAACGCTCTGGAAAACCTCAAACCTGAACACCGGGTAATAATTGTATTGCGGCATTTCGGCGAATTAACGTATCGTGATATCAGCGAGATCCTGGATATTCCCGAAAAAACCGTTAAATCGAGATTATTTTCCGCACGACAGGAATTACGCACGATATTAACGTAATAAAAAATTTTAAATACTAACCAACTTTTCGGGATCTAAATTGTATTATAATCAGAACATTAAATAAAAACCGCAATACCTATTCAGAACCAACTCAGTCAGTCTATGAAAAAAGACAAACTCATAGAGCTAATTAATAAGGAAATCGATGGTTGTAATTCAGCTCGAGATAGTAAGCGACTTTTCACTATTTTAAATGAGGATCCCGAAGCCGACAGACTTTACCGGGAACTCTTATCGCTCTCGAAAACGCTTAATCAATCACCGATGGTAGATCCGCCATCATACATGAGTGCTCATATAATGAATCACGTGCGGGTTCGACAACAAAGAAGTCAAAATCAACAATCATTCAACTTATTTAGGGAGGTTCAAATGGCTACAAAAAGCTTACTTACCGGAAAAAAGGCCGCAGTATTGCTGGGAGGCGCGGTCGTTGCTGTTTTTGCGATCGTTTATTTCGCATTTTTATATCCTCCGGTCGATACGGATGAAGCGGTTGGTACTATAGGCGGTGTTGAGCGGGCGGAACGGTATGACGCACAACAAATTACCGATGCCGACGTTGTGCTTGAAGGACAGATAAACCGGCCTGAGTTATTGGTCTCTGCCTTCTCAAAACTCGATGAGGAAACTCAGCTTGCCGGTTATCACCAGTTGTCAGCCAATGTACAACTGGCGGCATTAGAGCAGTTAGAGTCCTCAATTCAACTTCAGGCATTTAATCAACGGCTGGCTGCAGATGTTCAACTGGAGGGATTTCACAGTCTTCCCGTCGAGTATCAACTGCAGGCGATGCAGGCATTATCCGATCAGGAACGCATTATGATGTATGATAGAATGTTCCCGGAAAATGTACAGTTGGAAGATCAGG
>SKXH01000284.1 GCA_007128495.1 Bacteroidota bacterium | reverse complement strand
TCCCCCTCCGCAGGGTCGATAGTATAACAAATCCCGATTGATTATCTTCATCAAGCTCTTCGCTATAATCAATAACCTCGGCGTAATGGTCGAGAGCTTCGTCTAATTGATTTCTGTTAAACAAATATTGACCGACATAATAATGTGCTTCGCGTATTGCGTGGGTATTGTAACCTTTAACATCCTCGTTATACTTCTCAATGACCGACGTGAATGTTTTAAACGCCTCTTCCCAGCGTCCGAGAGCGACATTAAAGCGGCCATAATACCGGTGGAACAGGGGATTCCCGGGAAATCGATCGTACAGCATTTCTGAAATCTCAAATCCCTCACGGTATTTATTTTCATTAAAGTACAATATCTGCATAAGAAAATACGATGCCTCTATACCGGCATAGCGTCCTTCTTTCGATGCCGTGCGCAGTTGTTCGAGTCCTTCTTCTTTGTCACCCGATGGGAAGAAGATCAAAAACGGGCGCACCCAGGGAAGCATATCCGGAATAACCGCGGCATAATAATTATATATCCCTTTGCCGAGCATAATGTCGGCATTGTCCGGAGAAAGACGTTCAGCTTTCCGAACGATCGGCAGTGCGCGCCGGCCGTCATTGGCAGCCCGTACCCAGTTTCCACGGTGTGCACGCAATCTACCACGGAATCCGATCGCTCCGCCTTTAAAAAATAACGCGCTGATATCGTGCGAGCGATTGTCCAGAATATTGTCAGACAGTTCGATTACATGGTCAAGTTGATCATAAAATCTATCGTCGAGCGATGTGTCTTCAAGATTGACAAGTATGGTCATCCAATCAACCATCGCAACAAAAAAATGACCTCCCGGATGATCGGGATGCCTGTCCACCACTTTTTGAAATTTGGTTCGAGCAGAATCGAGTTGGTAGTTATACACCAGTTCGATCCCCTCCTGCACATACTGCTCGGAGCGCCATTCAGGCAGCCATTGTGCGTTACTTGAATTTTGAAAAATAACGGATATTACCAATACCGCCGTAATCAAAATTCCGATTCGTATCGAATCTAATTTATTTTGTAAACCGTTCCAGTTCTTCACGAATATATCTGTCAACTGTCCAAACCTCCTCACCAATTTTAAAAAAGTTAGATTTATAAATATACACTGTTCCGAGGAGCAATACAAGAGTAGCGATCACACTGCCTTCCGGACCGAATTCTCCGCCTGTCAGCAGCGCCGGCCCCGAGAGTGAAGCGATAAAAAGCGACTGCTCTTCAAACATATGTCCGCTCACCGGATACGAAAATATTGTTCCCTGAAAAAAATTCCAGGAAACGTGTAATCCAACGGGAAACCAGAGCGTCCTTGTCTTTAAATATGCGATCGAAAGCCATACACCGGCAAGAAAAATGTTAAACAAACCGAGTGCTGTGGTATTCGGATTTGCCATATGGGCAATGCTGAATGCAACCGACATAATAATGACTGCCGCCGGAGCTTTTATAGATTCTACTAAGGTTTGAAACGGATAACCACGGAAGAAAAGTTCCTCACTGAAACCGGTAATGATGAAAATAGTTAGCGAAGTAACAATTATGCCCGCCAGATCTATGGAAGTAAATCCCCGCCATTCCAATTCTATAAATCCCCCGGCGTACTGCACAATAAACACTGTGCTCATCATTATACCGCCCACAATTACCCCCTGCGCGAGTTCAACCGGCATCCTTTTATGAAGCGGAAGTCCGACGGAATGCAGCGGTCGTTTCTCGAACATTTTTACCAACAATACCGTTGGTATGAATATCGATATCAATATGAGCATCGGGGAATAAATTTGGAGATCGGAGATAATAGCCGCCGCAAGGGTAAAAACAATAGACGCCGAAGCGAATAAAATGAGCAGAAACAAGACTACCCGCCAGCCGGATCTGATGTTACCGAGTTCGTCGAGAAAGATGTTTTGTAGGTTCATCAATACCTATGCAAATTTTGTAAGTTCATCCACTATAAAGGAGCTCTTGTTTTCCCTTCTTTCTTGGTGATTCTTCGTGTTCTTGGTGGATTATTGGCATAAATAGTTTTGCCTTTTAATTATGAATTTATAAATTCACATACCCAGCTTATCCGACAGGTATTCCGCTATTCTGGTATCCGTTACACGTATCTGCTCCATGCTGTCGCGGTCGCGGATTGTGACGGATTGGTCATCAAGCGTTTGTGAATCTATGGTGATGCAGAACGGTGTTCCGGCTTCATCCTGTCTGCGGTAGCGCCGCCCTACGGCACCCTTGTCGTCATAAAACACGCGGTACCGTTTCTGCAGATCATTCACTATGGTGCGGGCTTTTTCAGGCATACCGTCACGGTTCACGAGCGGAAACACCGCCGCATTGATCGGTGCAATGTGCGGATGAAACCGCATAACGGTACGCGTCTCCTTCTCAAGCTGCTCCTCGGCAAAAGCATCCACCAAAAATGCCATAAACGACCGGCTTGCACCTGCCGATGTTTCGACAACGTACGGTATATATTTTTCGTTCGCCTCCTGATCGAAATACTTCATCGCTTTACCCGAAAACTTTTCATGCTGTTTCAGGTCATAATCGGTGCGGTTATGGATACCCTCGATCTCGCCCCATCCGAAAGGAAACTCATACTGAATATCGAATGCGGTTTTCGCGTAGTGAGCAAGCTCATCGGGACCGTGTTCATTGAACCGCAGCTTATCCGGAGACATACCGAGGTCTTTAAACCACTGCATTCGTTGTTCCTTCCAATACTCAAACCACGAATCGTCTTCACCCGGCTTTACAAAAAACTGCATTTCCATTTGCTCGAATTCCCGGGTTCTGAACAGGAAATTCTTCGTATTAATCTCATTGCGAAATGCTTTTCCGATCTGGGCAATACCGAACGGCACCTTTTGTCTCGCCGCCGTTTGTACATTAAAAAAGTTCAGATAAATACCCTGCGCTGTTTCGGGACGAAGGTATACCACAGAAGAGCTGTCTTCGACCGGACCGACGAACGTGCGAAACATGAGATTGAATTTTCTTGCTTCGGTAAACGTCTCTTTGCCCCCGCAATTCGGACAAGCTCCCGATTCGGGGAGTTCGTCGGTGCGATACCGTGCGCGGCATTGCTTGCAATCGACCATCGGATCGGTAAAGTGTTCAACATGCCCCGATGCCTCCCACACCCGCGGATGCATAAGAATGCTCGCATCGAGTCCTTCAACATCCTCACGCAGCGTCATCGAACGCCACCAGTGATTTTTGATATTATTAAATAACTCGACGCCGAGCGGTCCGTAATCATAACAGCCGTTCAAACCGCCGTAAATTTCTGAAGATTGAAACACAAACCCTCGCCGCTTTGCCAGCGACACGACCTTTTCCATAACCTTTTTTGCTTCTTTCGATTCTTTACTCAATGAGATATCCTTTTACTGTTTGGGGTTTTAAGTTTTGA
>SKXH01000114.1 GCA_007128495.1 Bacteroidota bacterium | reverse complement strand
TTTGTTCCATACTATGTTGTACCGGTGGTATGATCTGTGATTTAATAATTTTCTCTCGAACATTTACCTGTGCATCTTGAACTACCGGAAATATCATTGCAAATGTTTTTTCTATTTGTTCTCCGGCTTGCTGTATCTCGGATTCGGTATAATAGCTCTCCTCTCCGGTGGAGCGTATGTCTGTCAACTGTAACGTAAGTGCGATAGCCAGTATGGCAACAACAGCGGTTCCCGAAAGTGCGTACGATGGCCGGTAGAAAACGAAGTCCAGTAAGGGATAAAACAGTCCCCGGTTGCCCTCATTTTTCAAACCGATTTTTTCCTCGACACGGTTCGTCACCGAGGCAGGGCACTTTTCGGGTTTGATCGACTCGAATGCAGAGGCGGTTTTCCGGTATTCCAGGTACAGTGCGGAACAGTTCGCACATTTTCGTTTATGGAGGTATACCCTGATTTTGTCCGTCAGGGTGGAATCGCCGTAGGCGACGCTGCTGATTTTTCTTTCATCGAATGAACACGTTTTGGTATCCATAATTATGTTTGCTGGTAATGTTGCAAAAGTTTTTGTAGACTCTTCCGGGCTCTGAAAATATTTACTTTCACTGAATTAATGGGAATGCCAAGTATCTCGCTTATCTCCCGGTACTTCAACTCCTGTATCTCGTACATCATAATGATCTTTTTCTGCAATTCGGGTAATTGATCGATAGCTTCTTCAAGCTCCTCGTTAATGATAACCTGCGAGGTTTCAGTTCCCGGATCTGATGTTTTACCGGGATTTGGTAGTTCGTACAGAGCGTTTTCCTCGTCGAACTGCTGTGTATATTTGAACTTTACCGATCGCTTTCGGAGATAATCGATACATAAATTATGAGTCGCCCGCATTATCCACGCCTTTATGGAGGAAAGTTTGATTTCGTGGCCGTGCTCCCATATTTTGATCAATATTTCCTGCGTTATATCCTCCGCGTCATGCCGGTTTTTTACCATCCAGAGCGCGTAGCTGAAAATCCGGTCTTTGTACCGGTTTTCCAGATATTTAAACCGTAGCCGGGAACTCATCTATCTATTTATATGATTTTAACGAATGAGGTATAAATAATGTTACACTGCCAGTTCCCAAC
The DNA here is from genome assembly GCA_007128495.1 of Bacteroidota bacterium. Taxonomy (GTDB): domain Bacteria; phylum Bacteroidota; class Ignavibacteria; order T3Sed10-11; family T3Sed10-11; genus T3Sed10-11. The sequence continues at coordinate 2,325 of SKXH01000114.1, read as the reverse complement.
GGGGCTGCCAGTCGTAATTATGGTAATGTAATAAAAAAAATCGTATATTGATAGGATAAAGTTAATAAACTGTTGTTTTTCTACAAATTCCGGAATGAAAACCGAGCCGATAGTAGATACATTTTCAGAGATTTTACAGGGCATAACTCCTGCACAAAAACCGGATGAGGGGAATTGTATATTGTCGTATCGTTTCCCCGTGAAGGTACGGAATTTTCGGCATCTGGCTCATCAACTTATACGGTCCGATAATCCCGCATTTTATTTCGAGAAACACGAGGAAAATTACCGTTTCCTGGCGGTTGGAAGTGTACACCGAATCCGTTCGGCGGGAGAGGGTCGTTTTGAGGATTTAGAACAGGAGGTATCGAGGGGTAACTCACTAATTGTTCATAATTTTAACGGAACACCGGATGAGCCGTTTCCGCTTTATGTCGGAAGTATGTCTTTCTATGCACACCATGGCGATGTATCGTGGAAGGATTTCTACCCGTCTGATTGGTTCATACCGGAATTTGTCATCGCGAAAACGGCCGGAAAAGTTGTCGCTTCATTTCAGGTGAATTTATCCGGTCAGAATGATGGTGGAGATTCAGTTGGCAAATTAAAAGAATTTTTTGCACGCCTTGAACAAGAGCATTACCATAACGGTAACAAACGCTATGCTTACCGGTATGAAAAGAATAGCGAAGAACAAGAATTATGGAAAAACAAGGCAGCTAATGTAATAAATGCCATTCGACAAGGTGAAGTTAACAAACTGGTACTCTCACGACGGGTTAAATTTAATGTCCCGGAAGCCGAACACATTATTGGGGCAATTTTGAAAGCAGGAGGCAAATTTCCGAACAGCTATATTTTCATGATGAGATCAAACGATTCATTGTTTATCGGAATGTCGCCGGAAAAATTTGTAAGCTCTCAGCGGGGAAAAATCCATTGTCAGGCAATTGCCGGATCGATTGTCAGGGGGGATACATTAGAAGAAGATGAATCCCTCGGTGATGAATTACTGAAAAGCAAAAAGAACCGCGAAGAACATCGGGTTGTTGTTAATCATATAAGTTCTATACTGGAAAAATATTGTACACAGCTTACAATTGACCCGGATCCGGCATTAAAAAAAATGTCTTATATACAACATCTATATACCGGTATATCGGGTGAGCTATCCCCCGGCGTATCTCTGTTTCGTATACTTGAAGATTTGCATCCGACCCCGGCGGTCGGCGGATACCCGCTCGAACCGGCGCTTAAAATGATCCAAAATATTGAGCAATATGATCGCGGACTATATACCGGTTTTCTCGGATGGTTCGATACGGATGGCAACGGAGATTTCTGCGTCGCCTTGCGATCTGCACTACACGTCAATAATACAATGTATGCATTTGTTGGAAGTGGAATTATGGGGGATTCAAATCCCGCTGATGAACTCGAAGAAACTGAGATCAAATTAAACGCAATTATTTCATTGTTAGATTCTTGAGCAAACAGTTACAAATAAATCGAAACATAATTTGGGCCGAAGCGTTCGTCGATCAACTCGTTCGGGTTGGAGTCAGATATGTATGTGTATCACCCGGCTCACGAAGTACGCCGCTCGCCCTTGCGTGTGCGAACAATAAAGAAATGCAGTCGTTTATTCACATTGATGAGAGATCGGGCGGTTTTTTTGCTCTTGGAATTGCAAAGAATATACGTGAGCCGGTGATGCTTGTCTGTACTTCAGGTACGGCTGCGGCTGAATTTTATCCCGCAATCATCGAGGCATATCAATATCATGTCCCTCTCATTGTCTGTACGGCGGACCGACCTCCGGAATATATCGACTGCGGTGCAAACCAAACGATCAATCAGAACAATTTGTATGGTAATCATATCCGGTGGTTTTTCAATGCCGGATTACCTGAGCCGGTACCCGATCGGCTGCGTCATATACGGGTTATAGCACGCAGGGCGGTCAAAGAAAGTAACGGTCTGGTAAAAGGGCCGGTGCATATCAACTTTCCGTTCCGTAAACCATTCGAACCGAATAGTTATACCGATACTATCGATGCAAACGAAATCGAGAATATAATGAATGGATTTTCCGACGATATCGCACCTATCGAAACGTTAGTAACACCTACTGCAGAGTCATTGCACGATCTTCTTTCGTTAACAGGAATGTACGAACGCGGTTTGATCATTGTCGGCCCCGGAGATTTTGATAAGGAGTTTGCGGAGCGTATAACTGAAATGGCGTCGTTGCTATCGTATCCGATCATTGCCGACGGTGCTTCGCAGATCAGATTCGGGAACCACGATAAGCGTATGCTATTA
>SKXH01000074.1 GCA_007128495.1 Bacteroidota bacterium | reverse complement strand
GGTGTTTTATATACTTATGGCATCGTTCTCGTACCGGCAGTTGGTGCGATGCTTATGTCGTTGAGTACTGTAATAGTAGCGATTAATTCGAGGTTTTTGAAGGTGTGATGGGGCATGGCGCATAGTGCACGGTGCTTCGAATATTTTATTATTAATAAAAACAGCAAACCGTACCATTTTACGATTTCTCATCATCACTTTGATCCATATATTCCCACATCTAATTTTGATGAAGCCATATTGGATCGGCATTTTGTCTTATGAATTCGCCAACGGCTACACCACCTATTTGGGGCGGTCTTTTTACACGCTTCTGCTTACCGTTTATGAATATGGTCATGTACTCTTTCTGCCGCTGTTTCTTTTTTGCATTTTGAGAATGTTGTCAAGCGATTCTGGATTGAGATGTGTAATCTCCTTTATCCTTTTAAGACATTTTTGAATAGTTCAAAATTGCGGTTGAGTTACCGGATATAAAGTAGCTGTAATCCCTGTCGCGGCAGGAACGTTGTAAACGTACGGTATAGTTTCAGGACCGGCAATGAATCTCTGTCGTAGCGGATTGATGTCATCGAGTACGGTAATTGCAGCCCTTAAACTGCATGTACCTGCGGTGAGAAATTCACGGACCGGGTTTTTGGTGCTGTAATGAGATGCGATGACTGTTAATATCCCGGCAGCCAGAGTGCATTACTATGCGCCAACGGCTGCCGGTCAGGTTAACAGGATCGGTACCGCTTACAAGATTTCCGGAATTGCAAGGAGCCACTTTCCTTGATAAAATTTATTTCATATATGTCATTCGCTTGTTGATAGTTCGGTCACCGACTCGAAGCTGATAGACATACACTCCCGATGCTAATCCGGCAGCATCAAATTTGAGGTTGTGCGTACCTGCCCTCATTGTCTCATCCACCAATACCGCGACCTCGCGACCAAGCAGATCAAACACCGCCAGACGCACGTGAGCATTTTCTGGTAGATCGTAGGTGATCAACGTAGTCGGATTAAACGGATTGGGATAATTTTGTTTTAGAGCTATTTCGGTTGGAATATCCGGAGTGATTTCTTCATCAACACCGGTTACCGGTTCATCCCAAATTATGCGATCTCCATCGGAAAAAGCAAACATGAGTTCCGGCCCCGGTAAACCTTCGTCTTCAGAACCGGCAAAATATCCGGTTGCGACGGCTACTGCAGTTTGTCCCCCGTGTTCTTCCGCATCTACCACAAACCCATATTTTTGAAGAGCTTCCTCTTCGTCAACCGTTCCGCTTTCATATAAATAGTAGGTATAACTGTCCTCATCAAAACTGAAATATACTTCGCTTCCGGAACCATAACTTATATCAAAATATTCAGTAAGACTTGTTCGGGCATCGTTCCAAATGACAATATCCATTTCTTCAGGTGCATCGACGACACTATGAAATACATCAAGATGAAGTTCATCCTCTTCAACCCCTTCAGCCATAGCTTCAATTGTACCAATATGAGGATCGTCAAATTCATCTGTTTCAGACAATTCACCAAAGGGGATGACTACGTATTCATTTCCAGTGAAAAAACTCAATTCTTGCCAATAAACCTTCTCATCGCTGCCTGCCCCGGTGATTATAATGTTCTCATGATCTGCCGGAATTTCCTTAAATTCGGTAACGTCTTGATATGTAAAATCTGATATGAAGGGTTCCGATCCGGATGGATCGAAGAAAAATCCCGACTCATCACTGATATAAATATCTGCTTCGGCAACTTCGGGGTCAGGTGATGCATGAACAAATTGAACATAAGCCGTATCGGCATTTTCTTCCATTTTCGCCATTGCATCGGATACCGTTGTCAAACCAATGTTTAATACTGCCATTATCACAATAAATCCAATTTGGATCGTGAAATGGTGAAAATGATACATCATGTTTTCCTCCTGTTATAATAGTTTAATAGTACACTGTGAAATTTTGTTCGTATTCAGTTGTTTCGATCCGTGTTTTTTTAACTCTAAACATTCACATCAGAACTTTTGAAAAAAGGAAGTTTAAAAGAAAATTTACCAACAGCGGATGCCAGCGTACTCAGGATTGCCAAACCGCCGCTGATGGCGCCGATATATCTGTCGAGAAGATCTGGAGCAATTAGACTTATACCTAATACAGCCAGGAATACAAATGTAAGCATTGCATTACGAAAGTGACTCAGATTACCATGTTCTTTTTGATCTCTGTTGAATTCTTTCCCCAACTTAGAAGATGGTGCACTGGTTGCATAATTACGAAAGCTTTGGTTAAAAAGATCGATTTTTTCTTCCTTATAATCCATTCTGAAAACCCCCTTTTGAAGAAGTTCTGTCAATACATCAATATTGCAGTGATTCACAAATCCTTCATTCGCATAGTTGAACACCATCTGTTTTTCACGGAATGATAATTTTTCCCATATATTTTGATAAAATGCTTTGTTGTATCTTTGTATTACCAGCAGAAATTTTTCATAATCTTTCTTATCAAACGATTCCCCCTCCTTTAAATCTTCGTGTTCTTTCAACAAACCGCTTAATGTTGAACGGTGAGGTGTATACTTTATATCATCTCTCAATTTACCTCTTAACCCGGTTCCGGTTTCTTCGGCTGATGCAGGTTCGCCATAATTGTTGGTATGATATATTGGCAGGATAATTGTTATAAAGCAACTTACGGTCTCACTCCAGTTTATCATAACATGTTCGATACCACCTTCATTTTGCGACGGTAAACGATCTACTATTTCCTTCATCGATGTTGTACCGGTCATGACAACAAACTTGTTATTCCCTTTGCAGTCTGTTATAAAATTGATCAAGCTGTTCACTTCCCTATTCGAGGTAAGTGAACTTTCAATGTTTAGCAGAATAAATCCATTCACTGTATCCGTAGTAGTATTTTTTAGGGTCGGTAATAATTCACGCACAGATTGACTGGTAAGATCGTAGGTCCTGTATTCTCTATCCTTTAAATAGTTCGCTTCCAAAAACTGTAATGCTTTTCCATTATCAAACGTGATGATGTAAGTCTGATTACCCTGAGGTTCAGTAACTCCTTTTTTATAATTAAAATCCCAATATTGTGTCAGAAATATTCTTCTGGTCAGGATGCGGATGATAAGGAACAGCACAAAGACGACCAGGATGAACACAGTAAATTTTATTAAATATACCAAAAAACCTTTTTCATGTGTTTCTAAGTGAGGGTGGTGATCAAATGCGCTCCGGATAACTTGTCTGTCGGTATAAATGTACCGGTCTATTACAGGATATTTGATGCCCGTATAGTTGCCCAGCCATCGTCTTCTCTGGTACTCCATTTCATCCAGGAAAGAATCGATATATCCTCTTCTGACCGTAATCGACATCTCCTTATTATCTGTTGAACCACGGTCGTCGGTCACCTCCACAGTGAATGTAAATTTACCTGTTTCATAGGGCGTGCCGCTGATCGTGCCGTCATTGTTTAGTTCCAGACTGTCGGGTAATTCTCCGTCCTCTTTAGTCCACCTATATGGCGGATACCCCCCGGCTGCCTCCAACTCACCCGGATAATCCGCACGGTTTACCGTCCACTCAGGAAGCGATTGCGTAATCACCATTAGTGTGTCATTTTCCTCATGTATATGAACTTTGGCAGCTTTTTGCCAGATAGTATCTTCAAAATGAAATGCGAAATGATGAATTGCATAGCCCGGAAACAAACCGACCATAACTGCCCAAAAGGTAACACTAAGTACATATATTGTTTCGGGATGAAATCGTCCTGTTTTTTGAGTCTTGTCTTTATCACTGAATTTATCCCGCCTGGACATAAATGTAAGAATACCAAATCCGGTAAATTGTAAGATTAACAATACTATTGCAAGCCATTGCAATTTTTCTTGGCCAAGTGCGCTTATGTAAGCCAGGAAAAATAAAAAAATTGAAGTTATAAATACAAGAACGGGGAACACCCAATATGGTGATTTATTCGACTTATCCGGGTAATTTGAAAGCAGTACGTATCCGAACAGCGCAATGAAAGAAATTGCTTCACAGAAAAGAAGAACGATAAACCAGAAGTTGTGAATATCTCTGCTCACGATATACAGAAAGAAAAGTGTGTGAACTAAAATGATGAGGATTAAGATCAAATAGTTTTTTCTCTTTCTGTATGAAGGCCGTAACCAATCAAACGAAAACTGTTTGATATTCAGATAATAGCTGGTGCTTCGAGTTAGAAATGAAATCAGTGATATTATCAGAATAACAGATAACAACGCAAAATAACCGGCCGCTGAATACATAAAGACGGAAAAACTTCGAAAATGCTCCAGGTTTTTATCCCGCAGCGATAATATCCAATAATTATGCTGTATATCCTTTCGATCGAACGGTAATCGCGATAGATGGCCAAGGTATGATTGCCCCTCAAATGACAGTGGGATTCTAAGCTCTCCTTCAAGCCCGGGATTATTTTTCATCAATTCGCTGATCTCCTTCCACTCTGACCTACTGATCCCACTCTGTATTCGCGGAATATGGGTTCCGATGGAAGGAGACTGATAGTAGACCTCTCCTAATTCATTAACGATAAGATATTTCAATCCCTGGGGATTCAACGAAACCGAATCAGTTCTGTTTATATGATCGAAACTGAAGGTTATTGCCCGTACAACTTCCACGGAATCGTCTTCCGTTTCCTCACTTGGTATTTTTACCTTTTTACTTAATACCCCTTCCTGCACACCATCGAGATAGGAAAAATGTGATCCAAGAAAGTACTTTTCCTTTTGTGCTCTTTGAAAATAATAACGTTCTTTCAGGTTCGGTATATCTTCAGTCGGTATTGCTTTGGTCGTGTCCTGAAAATTTATATAGATTACTTCTCCGGCAGTGTCAATTTTAAATACTTCATTATAAGGTAATTGTGCTAATTGATATTTGGGCCCACCCGGAACGTAAACTTCGAGACCATCCAGGAAACTTTTCAGTTCATTTCGATGCAATTGACCGGCTTCTTTTTCCAAATTCGAAATAGTTTCGAGCTGAACCGTCCTTATCTCTGAACGACCTGAAAAATAGGAGATTGAAAATCCTATAAAGATGGCTAAAAGTATTATGGACAATCCTATTTGATAAATATGAGTTCGAAGCAGTGTATCGCCCCGCCCCATGCCGACAAACCTCAGAATGGGATATGATGCAATGATTAATACGACCATGGATCCTAACAAATAGAGTGCCGTGAAACTGATTTGCCAACCAATCTGGTTATATTTGTCACGGCTGATCGCTCCGTACAGGTATATTTCCTGCATACTCCGGCCGGATTGTTCGTCTTGTGTTACCGCTTCAGCTTGATTTTCATTGTTATCGCTACACAATACTTCTTTCCTCGTATCGAGAGTCAAAGAAGTCCGGAATACCTCGTAATCAACAGATGAAATCTCCATACCGGCTCGAACAATTCCAAATTGCAAAGAATCTGGAAATAGTTCGGGGGGTATTTGTTGCAGCAACATATCCGGCGTTGAGATCAGTACGTTGCCTGCTTCATCGGCCACGATGGTTGCATCAAAAAAATCACTCGGAGGCATCATGTCCAATAAAGCTCTCAGAATCTCATCAGTTTGTGGATCATGTTTAGTTGGAAAATTACGGGGAATACAGAGAGTATCGCTTGTGTCGGATTCGATGACGGATTCGACTTGGTACTGGTAATTATCCCATATACTCAAAAAATTGTTTCTCGTGAGGATCAAACTGCGGATGCTTTGTTCGGTAAGTTGCTGCCGGTTATCCTGTACCGAATAATACAGGTAACCGCCGATAATAAAAATACCAATGAGCAGGATAATCCAAATACGATGGCCTTCTATTCTCATAACGATACTTTGTGTTTATGAGTACCGGCTAATAAAAATAAGGTGAGTTCACTCTACTTTATATAACAACTGGGAAATTAAGATATTGTAACCTTAAAGTCAAGAAATTATTCGGTCGGGGGTATTTTCAAAAAGCGGCCTGAAAGGAGGAATTTATTCCTTATCGCCTGCAATTGTTGCAAATTTTATTGTCGATTGCGTTAAAAGCGATTTAACCCGCCTCCCGGCAAGGTCGTTATATTCCTGAGAAATATCATAGCCAACAAATTTACGGTCAGATTTTAAAGCCGATACTGCAGTAGTCCCGCTCCCCATAAATGGGTCAAGTATTATGTCGCCTTTAAATGAATATAACTGAATAAGTCTGTAAGGAAGTTCTTCCGGAAAAGGTGCGGGATGACCGATACGTTTTGCACTTACGGCGTTCATTGTCCAGATAGATTTTGTCCATTCCATAAACTGTTCCTTCGTTATGGTATTTTCTTTCTCCCCTTTTTCTCTTTTATATTCACCTTTCGAAAATATTAAAATATATTCATGAACATCTCTTAATATGGGATTTGCGGCACTTTGCCAGCTTCCCCACGCGGTTGATGGACTTGCACTCGCCGCCTTGTTCCAGATGATCTCCCCGCGCATGTTGAAACCAATGTTTATCATGATACCGGAGATGTAATCGGACAACGGTATGTACGGTCTTCGTCCGAGATTTGCGACATTTATACAAGCGCGTCCGCCGTTTACGAGAACTCTATATGTTTCTTGAAATGAATTTTCAAGCAGGCGTAAATAATCCTTTAACGAAAGGTCTTTGTCGTATTCTTTAGCGACATTATATGGCGGTGAGGTGATCATAAGGTGAACGGAATTATCGGGGATCTCTTTCATATTTTCCGCAGAACCGCAAATAAATTTATTTTCTAAGGTATCGGGAAAATTATTTTCATTTTTGTCGTGAACATTTCTGCCGCCGAGTTCTTTGTAAAGATTTGAATTATAAAATTTAGAACTATCATGGCCGATTCTGCCCGAAGTACCAAAAGCGCTTGATTCAGTATTTTTTCGTTTTCCCATTGTTGTGATTACCTTGTTCCTTTTATATCAATATTCCAGTGTTCCGGATTTCTTGTTTCGCCTTGTAATACTATTTTTTCTCCGTAGTACGTGCCGTAACACTCCAGATTTTGAGTAAATTTTAAAAGCAACTCCCTGTCTTCATCTTTGATCTTTTTCATCAAATCGGTAAGAGTATCTGTTTTGGTTCCATTGCGAAAATCAATCAACCATTTTCCTTTATATGTCAGGATGTTGTTCCTTATTTTTCTATTTACTCTGATTTTCGGCATGAGGAATAAATCAAGGATTGAAAACCAGTAGTAACTACCGGTTAAATTATCCCTCACAATCATTCCCGACCGGGGTGCATAAGCCAATGCTTTTCGTGCGGCTAAATCATCTATGATAAAAGTAAACGGCTCGTCTTTATCGGAAATGAGCGGCCAGTTTTTTGTATTAATTTTTTGTCTTTTCTCCTTCGCGTCAATATGAAAATCTTTTGCGAAAAGTCCTTTGATTGTGAAATCCATTTTATTGAGAGAGGATGAATTATCCTCAAAGGTAATTTTATTATCGGAAAAGTATTTTTTTAGTTCCTGTTCGAAGGAGACCATAATGCATTACCACATGTTATAAGTTAACTTTTCATATCACAATCGCCGGAGCAATTTTTTCAAAGCAACTTGTAATTTTGTAAACGGTGTAACCTTACCGCCCTCAAACCGGATTCTCAGTTCGACATAAAACCTGGATAGTGAAGCAAGCATATATTTGAATAATTCATCTTTTCCTTTCGTTTTACCCCGAACATTGTGTTGGTGTGTACCGATTGCAACCGCCTGAACCGGTACAAGTAATTGGATCTTTGCAAGATCGTCTAAATCCAGCTCTTTCTCTGCCCCTTCGAGCTGCATTGCAGCCGCACGCACATCATGCTTATCTTTCGAATATTCCTTATAGCGCATATCGAGAAGTACTTGCCAATCATCAAGATGTTCGGATTCGACGCCCAGAGATTTCAGTTGTTCAATATGGGCCCTGGGAATTCTGTCCTTCAGGTCTGAAAAATAATTACGGGTATTTGAATCGACACGAAGGTCGGGGGCTTCGAGTATAAGCATGATGAGAATAAGATAGGCACAGAGCAATTCATTGAAAATTCTGTCATGCTCCGACTTGCTTAATTTATCGAAATCCGCCAATCGTCGGAATTTCTTATCCTGAAATAAATCGAATGCCGCGCCCGCCGCAGCTTGCACCAAGCCCGAAGCTGTTGATTCCGCCATCTCTTCGAGTGATTCAAACGGGAGATTTTTCACCGGTAATTCTCCGTATCCAATATGGGAAAATTTAATGTACAAATGATAGGGATATATCGCAATAGCCGGGTATTAATTTTTCATTCTGAATAAATTCCGCCATTAACTACACGCTGGCATAAATATCCACATGCCACATCAATGTCTTAGCAGTATAATGTAATTCGAATCCCTCTGATTTAAAAATTTCATTGATTGCATTCCTGGAATGAAGATACAGACGGAAATCATTTCCGGATAATTTAAAGTATAAATTGGCTAAAAGAATTCCTGCTGCTATAAAATAACTTTCGACGGGATAAACAAGAGCACAATAACGCCGCGATTTTAATGCGCATGTCTTTACAAATTTTTCCATATATGGATAACAGCAGAGTGCCCGGTCGGCAGTTATAATGTCGGTTTCAGGCAGTTGAGGTGCAAGCTGCACAAAATCACCGTGCCAAGAATGCAACCTATCGCTATATCCGCGTCTTTCTGCTTCAGCTTCCGAAACTTTAATATACGCCTGTGACGCCTCGACATGATAAATCGATAACAGGCCGTCTTCACTCAGTTCATGCTGAATAGCCCCTATTCCTCCTCCGATATCAAGCAAACTCTTTCCCTGCATATTTTCTTCCCTGAGTGATTCAATCAGCAAACGGGTGGATCTGGGAGGACCTTTCTTGAGGTATCTTTTTAATTCTTTATTTGCTTTTTTATCGTTAAAAACCGTACCGGCATCCTGGCAGTGATTACATAATTCCATAAGCTTCTCCAGAGAATAAAATGTAGACTAAAAACTCCATCCGATACCAACAGTTGCAAACGGAGTTATCGATCCGCTTTCGTACTCTTCACCGCTTATTTCAAAATCTTTTGAGTTAAACGAAAAAGAAATTCCTCCAACCGGACTTAAATAAAGATTACCCAATCCGGTATACCATAGATACCCGAAACGTAAACCGGCAGAATACTGAAGATGCTCTTCACTTATCTGACTTGCCTGATGGGTCACTTTCAGATTGCTGACTGCAATTTCAGGTCCGATATAAAATCCATCCGGTGGATCACTTAAAAATCGCTCGAAGTGTAATTCCGCACCCAACACAGAAGCATCAAATCCATCATTGCCGTGTAGTGATTCGGGAATCTCCAAACCGAAAATTTCCAGACTGTATCGCCAATCACCGTGTTGATATCTTCCGTGAATGCCGGCACCTTTTAAAATATACGCAATCGGTTCAACCTCTATCGATACCTGTCGTATTTTACGTTCCTCTTGAGCGGGCATAACAAGCAGACAGGAAATTAAGATAAAAAGAGATAGTATGATGTGTTTCATAAATCCTCTCTTGGAATGTTTAACTAACGCGCATCGGTCGGTTTAACAGGTAATTTATCCACAAGCTTAGTTTTTAAGTATTCCTTAACCTGTTTATTTCCCCTGACCGTCAACCATACGGATCCTTGGTCAGATTCAACGTCGAGTGAAAAATGAAGGAATGGGCAACAGAGCCGTTCATATGCAATGAAAGCGCCTGTCTGAGAGATGAATTCCGTTTTGATTGGCAGATGCAGCATATATCCATCTGTAACATCCCGAATTTTCTCAACAAATCTCAAGATTTTTTCGGCATTTCGGGTATGCTCCTCACGCTCCTCCCTGCTGAGCGCAGACATATCGCAAACGAGCGAATTTTGTTTGTCTAAGGTAAATTTTTTTTGATTAGCACTCATACTAACATGTATTGAAAACATAAAAATTCAAATATCCAATGTCAAATTTAAATATGATATATTGCTATTGCTCGCCTTATAATTTCCCCAATCGACATCATTTCCTTTCATAAAAATTATATTTCTGAGATAGATCATCTCCGGCTCAGATCCTTCAAACGTGAAATATTCAAAGAATCAAACCCGCAGAAGAGCGATCTGACAATTGTTGCGGAAAAGGATCCCGAAAAGTTGAATAAGACACAAATGTCTATTATATTTCAGATATCCTTAAATCTAAAAACGTAAACCCGGGAGGGTTTCGGATGAGAGCAAACCATTCACATTCATTTATCGCCTATAGCGAGAAGATGCGATCGCTTCTCGATCGGGTAGATAAAATTGCATCATCCGACAGTTTTGTGCTCCTTGTTGGAGAAACCGGCGTTGGAAAAGAATTGTTTGCGGAGTATATCCATCGAACCAGCCCGCGCTCCCTAAATCCGCTTGTGAAGGTAGGATTGGCGACAATTCCGAAAGAGTTGCTCGAAAGCGAACTCTTCGGCCATGAGAAGGGGGCATTCACAAGTGCTTCCAACAGCAAACAAGGACTTTTCGCGGTTGCCGATACGGGAACGATTTTTCTGGACGATGTTGATGATGTATCGCTGTCCGTTCAGAGCAAATTACTCCGTGTACTTGAATCCGGGAAGCTGATGCGGGTCGGTGGTACGGAGGAAATTCCAATCAACGTGCGTGTCGTGAGCGCGTCAAAAGTTAATTTAAAAACATTGGTAAAAAACGGAACATTCAGGGCAGATTTATTTTACCGGCTGAATGTCATACCTATCGAGATACCGCCACTTAGAGATCGGCCGGATGATATCCCGTTGCTGATTGACCATTTCTTAAAACATTTTTCACCGGAAAGGGAAATAACGATTTCCAGAGAAGCGCTGCATGCATTCATGAATTATTCCTGGCCTGGAAATGTAAGAGAACTCCGCAATATCATCGAACGTATTATTGTCTTTGCCGACAGCGAGATAAAAATAACGGCTCTTCCCGATGAACTGCAAACCCACGATCCGCTCGAGGTGATGGTTCAAAACTGCTGTAATTGTATTAAAAATAAAGAGATGTCGTTTGAAGACGTGGTATCGTGCCTCGAGTCTAACCTCATCCGCAAGACACTTGCAGAAACTGATGGTGTCATCTCCCGGGCTGCCAGAAATCTCAAAATGAATTTCTCTACGCTGCACTACAAGATGAAGAAATATGACATCTAGTCATCCCACCCCCTATCAAAATTTTGATAATCCCTTAACGGGTTTTTGATAACTTCTCTGCGGTAATTAACTTTTTTAACAATCTTACACGCTTCTCAGATGGCACATGGTTTGCATTATATAACCATAAGCAAGTTATAGCATGAGATAAAACATGGCCACTGAAGAAATAAATGTGTGCATCAAAAATGTCCGTATTCTCGGCGTGATTATAGGGATTTGCGAGAAAGAAGAAAAACGCACATTAAGATTGTCATTTTTACCGCAAAGTTTCGAGATTGAAATTGGCGAAACGACGGACGCATACCTCCACGATCAATTCGTTCTTACGGCGGATATGACATTTCATGCTATCGAACACACAAAAATTGAACATAAATAATTGTTGCGTGAGAAATATAGGTGAAAACACAATCCCTCAAAGATATCTTTCCCTGGACTATATGGATGGCACTGGTGATGTTCGTCACCTTTATAGTCTGGATACTCTGGTTCCCTCCGCCCATTCAGCAACCTTTGTCATTCAATCATGAAGTCCATGAGGAGTTTGGCTGCGTCACCTGTCACGGAGGGATCGAAACGAATGTGCGTGCCTCATTGCCGGAATTCGATCTCTGTATGATGTGCCACGACGAGCCACCTGTTACAGATCCAGCGGAGATCGAAGCATGGAACATGGCGGTTGAAACAGAGCATATCGAATGGCAACGGCTCCGGACGCTCGATGATCATACCTATTTTTCCCACCGCCGCCACGTTACACTGGCGGAGCTAGAATGCGCCACATGCCACGGCGATATGGCATCGCAGACCGTACCGCCACCTCGTGCACTTCAATCTATGTCTATGAAAAAATGTATGGATTGTCACACGAAAGAAAGTGTCACCAATGATTGCGCGAGCTGTCATATATGAGTAATCAAGATGATAAATCATTTCGTCCTTCCAGACGAGAATTCATTAAGTTTGCAGGTTTCACTACCGCCGGAGTGACACTCGGCAAGTATCTTCGCGATTACGCTCTGCGGTATGAAATATTCAATCCACAATGGGCCGACAGAGGACCGGGCATCGAAATCCGGAAGTTGTCGGTCTGCCGTCAATGTCCGGCGGGATGCGGACTGCGCGTGCGGCTGGTGGACGGAGATGTGAAAAAGCTCGACGGCAACCCGCTCTGTCCGGTTGCCCGCGGTACACTATGCCCGAAAGGGCAAGCCGGTGTGCAATCGCTCTATAATCCTGATCGTCTGCTCGGACCTGTGCGGCGCAGCGGACCTCGCGGCAGTGGGCAGTGGGAGCGGATCGGCTGGGATGAGGCGATGCAGGGAGTGCAATCGAAGCTCGATGCTTTACGGGCGGAAGGCAACCCGCAATCCGTTG
>SKXH01000146.1 GCA_007128495.1 Bacteroidota bacterium | reverse complement strand
GGTCTGTATAATCGGTGATCGCACTCATTTTATCGGCACCGACTACCAGGACTTTCTTGTGAGTACCGCTTTCGATAAACTGTGCCCCCACTACAAGACCATATAAAAATCCCGAACACGCCCCGGAGAGATCGAACCCCCACGCGTTCCGTAAATTTAATTTTTCCTGAATCACACATGCTGTTGAAGGGAAGAACATATCGGGAGTAACTGTGGAAACCACGATAACATCTATTTCATCCGGGCCGATACCGCGTTGATCGAGTACTTCCCGGATAGCAGGTACTGCAAGGTCTGAGGTTGCTCCGTTTTCCAGGATTCTACGTTCGCGAATACCGGTACGTGTACGTATCCACTCATCGTTGGTATCGACCATTTTTTCCAGGTCAAAATTCGAAAGCACTTTATCCGGTACGTAATGGCTCACCGCCGTTACTGTCGCTCGAATGGGAGGTTTTCTCATTCAATAAACCTTATGTTGTGGAGGAAATTGCCGATGCCGGTACCGTTTGCATAGTTTCCATTGCAGATTCGATACGCTCGTTAATATTTTGTTGAATCATCTCATCGGCTTTCAGGATCATATTCTTAATTGCTTTCGGTGTCGAACCACCGTGCCCGATAATAGTAATACCTTTCACACCGAGCAATGGAACACCGCCGTATTCCTGATAATCAAATTCTTTTAGTATTTTTCTCAGCGTACCGCGCATCATTCCCATCCATATCTTTTCCCGGAGTCCGCGTTCCGCATACAACGTAAATTTACTTTTCAATACGCCGATCACACTTTCTGCAAACTTGAGCAGAACATTCCCGGTAAAGCCATCGCACACTACCACGTCGGCCTTCCCCTGCAAAACATCACGACCTTCGATATTACCGACAAAATTCAGACTACTTTTTTCGAGTAGCTTATACGCGACCTTTGTTAGCTCGTCTCCCTTCTCTTCTTCCTCACCGATATTTAATAATCCGATTTTGGGATTATCACGCTGAAAGATAAGTTGAGCATATATGCTACCCATAATTGCAAACTCGTGCAGAAAATGCGCTTTGCAGTCGGTTACCGCCCCCGCATCAAGCAGCAATGTCACACCCCGCTCCGAGGGGAAAAATGCACCGATCGTCGGCCTGCTTACTCGCTGCAACCTGCCCAGCATCAACGTTGATGCCGAAACAACTGCGCCGGTATTGCCGGCACTGACAAATGCATCGACCTTCTTTTCCTTATGTAAATTCAACCCGACTGTAATAGTTGAATCTTTTTTTTCGCGCAATGCACTGACGGGAGAATCATTCATCCCGATAACCTGTGTTGCATTGACGACCGAATAATTCAGTCCATTTGGATCGTATTCAGAAAGCACCTTTTTAATTTCGTCTTCCGGCCCGATGAATACAACTTCAAAACGGTTTTTAGCAGCGCGCAATGCGTCAATAGCACCTTCGATCTCGTTACGCGGGGCAGAGTCGCTCCCCATCGCGTCGAGGGAAATTCGTATAGTTTTCTTTCCCTGTGTGCTCGTTTCGTCCATACAAAAATAATGCGTATGATAATTTAGTAGTATAACATTTATGCACTACGGCAAGATTCCCTGCGGCTTCGGGATTACTCCTTTGGTGTGACGATTGAACGTCCTTTATAATAGCCGCAATTGGGACAGGCACGATGAGTTAATTTTTGCTCATGGCATTGAGGACATTCGGACATTTGAGGCGCTGATGCTTTATAATGAGTTCTTCGCTTATCACGCCGGGTTTTTGAATGTTTTCGTTTTGGATTTGGCATAGCGCAAGCATTCTCCACTAAAAGATTACAAACTGTTAATTTTGGTTTAAAAGTTTATTAAGTTGTTCCCACCGGGGATCGATATAGGTACCGGTGCAGGAACAAGTATTTTCATTCAGGTTCGTTCCGCATTCCTGACACAATCCCTTACATTCAGGTTGACACAGTACCTTGAGCGGAATAGTTAACTGGGTAAACTGCCGCACATCGTCGGAAATATCGATTACCGTATTTTCAGACGGAAGAATAACTACCTCTTCTTTCGGATAGCCGCCGGTATCGTTTTCATTAAAAAAATACACCATTTTGTACTCTTTTTCTATATCTCTGTCAAACTCCTCGGCACACCGGTCGCATATGAGTTTCGCCTTCGCCTGGAGCGTCACATTCAATAATATCAGATCCGAGGTCTTTTCTACCCGGACAGAAACAGCAATGTCTCCAAAAAAGCGATCATCAAGTCCTACGGTCCCGATGTCCTCAACAAATGAAAACTCCCGTACACCAATCGGCAAACTACCCGTATTAATTTTCATTATTCTTCAAAAATCTTACTAAAGAACGAATAAATAAGATTAAATATAGACAAAAAACGCTCTATAGTCAAGCAAACGGCGTTATTGTATCTCCCATCCGTATATCGGAAATAAAACCCCCGATGACATTTCGTGCGGATGTGCACTCCCGGATTATATGAGCATATTGTGCGGGTGAGATAACCGCTTCACTGCCAAGTTCCTTTAAATAATCGAGAGATTCATTTGTTAGAATTAATGCTCTTTTACAATATGCTATTGTACCTCCCGTACAATTGTATTCACTCGATAATGTCAACCCGGTTGCAAGTAAATACGGAATACTGTGAGAGCGGGCGATAAGCTCTACTATCGCAGCACGGAAGCGATCCTGTGACGGCCGCTCTTCGAGCGAATTTCGTATATAATTCAGCGAGTCATACACGCTCCGGTAACACGGATGCGTTGTGATCTTCCATTCATCACCGTCAGTCCCATTATATAAAAACTCTTCCTGCTCATCTTCATCCGGCAATGGCTCGGATTGAAAACCGCTCCACATCTGTCCGAACCGCCATGGATTTCGTGAGCGGAGTGTATAGAGCATGAGTGTTTCCTGACGGCGTTCCTTCATCCTGAGAAATCGCTCCCACTGAAACTCATCCCATTGTAGCGGGTTTTCTTGCATTTCTCTCCTCCATCGCTGTCCTACACGTTTGACTTACTATTGCAATCGCCGGGCAAATTGATAAAATATACTTGCGGCGGCAAAGAGTTTTATAGCATCCCACCAGCTAAATATTAAAAATCCGGCTGTTATCGATTCCATCCAGTCATGTATATAGAAAAAGTGTAGATGAACCGTACCGAGGGCGAAGATAGCGAACAAGCCGGCTGCCATCGAACCGAGAATCCCCACAAAGCTCGTCCGGTTCTCTACGAGATAGCCGACAATAAAAGCAGCTATCGGAAAAGCAAGTAGATATCCGCCGGTTGGACCGATCAGACGGGCTATCCCGAGCGCTCCGCCTGCGGCAAACACCGGCAGGCCTATCGCCCCGATACCCAGATAAAGAAATTGACTTATTGCTCCATTCCGCTTGCCGAGAAATGCACCGGCAAGCAGCACAAACATTGTTTGCAAAGTATACGGTACCGGATACTGCCAGATTTCAAACCGGGCACCGAGTGCTGTTAATGCTG
>SKXH01000050.1 GCA_007128495.1 Bacteroidota bacterium | reverse complement strand
TTACAATTAAACAACTTAATATCACGTTACGATTAGCTGTTTTTAATCTTAAGTAGTATTACGGAGCATGACGTGCATATACTGTATGAAAACCTTTCGATTTACTTCGCATTCTTAGTTATAAATCCCCGAGGTATCATTTAATGGAAACGACTCTATATTGGCCGTTCCTTATCTATGTTGGTTCCGCTATTGGTGTGATCGCGGGAATGCTCGGCGTATCATACATTCTCGGCCAGCGGCATATGGAAAGGGAGACCGGCGAACCGTTTGAGTCCGGTATATTACAAACGGGCAATGCACGCTTACGTCTTTCGATTCAGTTTTATCTGGTCGGTATGCTGTTTGTAATATTCGATCTTGAGGTTGTATTTATCTTTGCCTGGGCAATTGCAATCCGGGAAGTCGGTTGGTCTGGATATATAGGGGTGTTAATTTTTATCGCCATACTTATTGTCGGACTTGTATATGAATACAAGTCAGGGTCGCTTGATTTCGGTAAAAAACAACTTCAAAAAATAAAAGCGGGGAAGCTATGAAAACCGTACGGCAAATTCTCGATAAAAAAGGACGTGAGGTATATAGTGTCTCTCCCGATGAGTCGGTGTTTTCGGCATTGGAGCTTATGGCCGATAAAAATATAGGGGCAGTTGTGGTTGTTGAAAATGAAAAGGTCGTGGGTATACTATCTGAACGGGATTATGCGCGAAAGGTTATTTTGCACGGCAAGACTTCGAAAGATACTCCCGTGCGTGATATTATGACCGAAAAGGTATTATATGTCAGGCCCGATAATACCTCCGATGAGTGTATGGCGCTGATGGCCGATAAGAGGATACGGCATTTGCCGGTGCTGGAACACGATAAGTTGATCGGTATAATTTCAATAAGCGATATTGTACACGCAATTATTGAAGAAGATAAATATATTATCGAGCAACTGGAAAATTATATTGCCGGCGGACGGTAGAAAATTTTAATTAGTTAAGGAGTACATTGTAATGGCACGATGGTGGCTGACGAAACCGGGAACGAAAAACTTTGCTGAAGAGAATACAGAAAGTTTCGACGATCAGGTAAGCAGGGTGATGATACTGTCACGCTTGCAGGATCTCATTGCGTGGGGAAGAAAGAATTCTCTCTGGCCGTTTAATTTCGGTCTTTCGTGCTGCTACGTTGAGATGGCTACGAGTATTACAAGCAAGTATGACATCGCCCGGTTCGGTGCAGAGGTAATTCGCGGCACACCGCGTGAAGCCGACGTAATGATCATTGCCGGTACGGTTTTTATGAAAATGGCACCCGTCATTAAACGTTTGTACGAACAAATGATGGAACCCCGCTGGGTTATCTCAATGGGGTCGTGCGCAAACTCGGGCGGTATGTATGATATTTATAGCGTTGTGCAGGGTGTCGATAAGTTTTTACCCGTCGATGTATATGTGCCCGGATGTCCTCCTCGACCGGATGCATTTTTAGAAGGTGTTACGCTTCTTCACAAAGCGGTCGGCAAAGAAAAACGGCCTTTGAGTTGGGTCATCGGCCCTCAAGGCGTTGAAAAACCTGATCGTGAAAGTCAGCGTGATCTGAAAAAAGAAGAACGAAGTAAGATGAGCACGCTGCGTCCGCCGATGGAAGTGTAAGAACAAGTATCTATTTAAAATATGAACAACTCATTACCTATCGTACAAGACCTCAAGCAAAAATTTGGTGAAACTCATATACTCGAGCAGCGAACTCGTGATGAGTTTCCGACCGTGTGGGTTCCTGTAGCACATGGTAAAGATGTCTTGCGATATTTAAAAAATTCAGTTGACCGGCCGTATAAGATGCTCTATGATCTGACAGCAATCGATGAACGTGTCAGGTATTATCGTGACGGTCAACCGCCTGCAGATTATACCGTTGTATATCACCTGATTTCATTCGATCGAAATGAAGATATACGGGTAAAAATTCCGCTCCGCGAAAATAATCCGACATTACCGAGCGTAGTAGATATTTTCCCCGTAGCTAACTGGTATGAACGGGAAGTGTGGGATATGTTTGGCATTAAATTCGACGCACATCCCAATCTCCGGCGTATATTAATGCCGCCTACGTGGAAGGGGCATCCATTACGAAAAGATCATCCTGCACGAGCCACCGAGATGGGACGGTTTCAACTCCCCGCAGACAGGCAGGAGCACGAACAACGGGCATTGCAGTTTAAACCGGAAGAATGGGGATTGGAACGGCAAAGTGAAGATTCTGACTTTATGTTTTTGAACGTCGGGCCCCAGCATCCCGGTACACACGGTGTCCTTCGGGTGATTTTGCAGCTCGATGGCGAAGAAATTATCGATGCCATTCCCGACATAGGTTATCATCACCGTGGAGCCGAAAAGATGGGAGAACGGCAGTCCTGGCATACGTTCATTCCATACACCGACCGTATAGATTATCTCGGCGGTGTGATGAACAATTTTCCCTATGTACTCGCCGTTGAAAAACTAGCAGGTATCGAGGTGCCGGACCGGGTTAAAGTTATTCGTATAATGCTGAGTGAGCTATTCCGTATAGCGAGTCACCTTGTATGGTACGGAACGTTTGCTCAGGATGTCGGGCAGATGTCGCCGGTTTTTTATATGTTTACCGACCGTGAAAAAATTCTCGCCATCATTGAGGCGATTTGCGGCGATAGGATGCACCCGAACTGGTTCCGTATCGGCGGTTTGGCACAAGACCTCCCGCAGGGGTGGGAAAAACTGGTTCAGGATGTGCTCAATACGATGAACAAGAATATAAATGAATATCAAAAGATCGTGATGAAAAACCGGATACTGAAAGCCCGCACCGTCGATATCGGAGCGATCACTCTTGATGAAGCAATTGAGTGGGGCGTGACGGGGCCGATGCTGCGTGCGTGCGGACTTGAATGGGACTTCAGGAAGAAGCGTCCGTATTCCGGTTACGATCAATTTGAATTCGATATTCCTACGGCGACAAAAGGTGATTGTTATGATCGTGCGGTTGTGCGAATTGAAGAAATCCGGCAGAGTTTACGGATCATCGAACAGTGTATGAAAAATATGCCCGAAGGTCATTATAAATCAGATCATCCGCTTACGACACCGCCGCGAAAAGAAGGGACGATGAAAGATATTGAAACATTAATAACACATTTTCTCAGCGTAAGCTGGGGACCGGTAATGCCCGCCGGTGAGGCATTTTTCGGTATTGAAGCAACAAAGGGAAACAACGGCTATTATCTGGTAAGTGATAAGAACACGATCTCGTACCGTACACGAATCAGAACACCGTCGTTTCCGCATATGCAGATCATTCCGCTCATGAGCAACGGCACTACAGTGGCAGACCTTCTGGCAATATTGGGAAGCATAGATTTTGTGCTTGCTGATGTGGATAGATAGACTAATATTATTTTGCTCTTTGTAGATAACAATGCTGACAAAAGAAGAACAAAAAGAAATACAACACGAATTCGAGCATTACGAGACCAAACAGGCGACGTGTATTGAAGCACTGAAGATCGT
>SKXH01000263.1 GCA_007128495.1 Bacteroidota bacterium | reverse complement strand
TGCAAATGCAGAGATCATTGTTTATGAACAGGGAGGTTATATTCATCTGTTCGATCCCGAATTTGACCGGAGTGAACAGGTGAGCATCAACGTTACCGGCGATCGATCGCTCACACGACCGCGGTTTGTAAATGCCGGCGATATGATACGCAGTGCAGAGGTCTCGCCAACCGGTGTTCGTGCTGTCTTTGAAGCGCGCGGCGATATCTTTACCGTGCCTGCCGAAAAAGGTGATGTACGAAACCTAACCGATCAGACGGGAGTTCACAACCGCTATCCTGCATGGTCACCTGACGGGAGATACGTTGCATGGTTCTCCGATGAGAGCGGCGAGTATCAGCTTATGATTGGTGATCAACTCGGACGCGAAGAGCCGACCGTGATAACGTTTGAAAATCCGGGTTTTTATTATAATCCGGTTTGGTCTCCCGATTCAGAGAAGATCGCATTTACCGATAAACATCTCAATCTATGGTATCTTACTATTGAAGATAAACAACCGGTTAAAGTCGATACCGATACGTATGAACATCCGCAGCGTTCTCTCGTTCCCGTATGGTCACCCGATTCAGAATGGATTGCCTATTCAAAGCGGCTGCGGAATCATCTGCGTGCAATACACGTATATTCCCTCGAATCGGATGAACCCTACCAGATAACCGACGGATTATCCGATGCGATATCACCCGCTTTCGATAAAAACGGCAAGTATCTCTACTTTCTTTCCAGTACCAATGTCGCGCTGAATACCGGTTGGCTCGATATGACATCCTATGAGCGCCCGGTTGTCAGAAATGTGTACCTTGTTGTTCTTGCGAAGGAAGATGAGTCACCGCTTGCCCCACAAAGCGATGAGGAAAAGGTAGATGAAAATCAGGACGAAAATGAAACCGGTAACGACGATGAGGTAACCGTTCGCATCGATCTCGAAAACATCGATCAACGAATACTTGCAATCGATGCGATACCGGGACGTGATTATTCTTCATTGAATACCGGAAAGGAAGGACATATTTATTATCTCGAATCGATCCCGAATCAACAGGGATTGACGCTTCACCTGTATAATCTTGAAAAACGTGAAGCGAATGTTTTCCTGTCGGGTATAACGCAATACACTGTGTCGGCAAACGGAAACAAATTGTTATACGGTGCTCCCGGTAATGTGTGGGGAATCGTAGACGCAACCGGTACCGCCAATGTGGGTGACGGCAGATTGAATACCGGAGATATGAAAGTACAGATCGATCCGAGATCAGAATGGGAACAAATCTATCGCGAGGCATGGCGGATTAACCGTGATTTTCTCTACGATCCGAATATGCACGGCGCCGACTGGGATGCGATGAAGGAAAAATATCGTGATTGGGTTGATCATGTTGCACACCGTACCGATTTAACGTACGTTCTTCAACATATTTTAAGCGAGCTTGTTATCGGCCATAGTTATGTCGGCGGCGGCGACGCACCGACTCCCGAATCGGTTGCCGTCGGGTTGCTCGGCGCTGACTATATAATAGAGGGCGGCTATTACCGTATATCGAAGATATACACCGGTGAAAACTGGAATCCCGATCTCCGCGCACCGTTAACCGAACCGGGAAGCGATGTCAGAGAAGGAGAATACATTCTTGCGGTAAACGGTAAAGACCTCCGCGCTCCGGAGAACATTTACAGTCTCTTTCAGGGTACCGCAAACAGGCAAACGGTACTTCTTGTAAATGACGAACCATCGGTAGAAGGTGCTCGAACGGTAACGGTTGTACCTGTCGCTAATGAATGGGGATTACGGCAGCGCTCCTGGGTTGAAGATAACCGCAGAAAAGTCGAAGAGCTGTCGGACGGAAAACTTGCATACGTTTACCTGCCGAACACCGCCGGTGCAGGATATTCATACTTCAATCGATACTTCTTTTCTCAGATGGATAGGCAGGGAGCGGTAGTCGATGAACGGTTTAACGGCGGCGGTTCGGCAGCGGATTATATTGTAGACCTGCTCGATCGTCCGGTACTGAACTACTGGCATACGCGCGACGGTGAAGATTTTAAAACACCGCTTGCGGCAATGGATGGACCGAAAGTTATGATCATTAATGAGCATGCGGGATCGGGCGGCGATGCGCTGCCGTATTATTTCAGAAAACGGGGAATCGGCCCGTTAATCGGAACGACAACCTGGGGTGGCCTGGTCGGTGTGTATGATTATCCTCCATTAATTGATGGGGGTTTTGTCACAGCACCGCGTGTTGCTTTCTATACCGTCGACGGTGAGTGGGCGGTTGAAAATGAAGGAGTCGATCCGGATATAGAAGTATTACAACTTCCGGAAAAAATGAAAGACGGCGGCGATCCGCAGCTTGAACGAGCGATAGAGGAAGCGCTTCGTTTGCTTGAAGAAAATCCTCCGCCGGAAGTAGAAACACCTGAATATCCGGTGCGTGTGAAATAATGGAACGAACCGCAAGACCTGACAGGTTTTTAAAACCTGTCAGGTCTTTTTGTATTGTATTAATGTAAAGTTATTATTGTTTTATGAATTCCTTTGTCCAATACCTGGACCATTTGATAAAAGAATTCCTGGCAATATACCGGGCACTTGAGATCTCCGGCCCGCCTGCAGGTCAGGATCACATCCGGGAAGTACAGGCAAAACTCCTTTCCCTCGGAAATAATAATCCACCCATACGGCAGAAAAGCCCGGAAGAAAAACCCGTGTGCAGGTACCTTGATGCCGTGAGATGTGAAGGGAATCGATATTCGGAAATATGCGATATTTTTAAAAACATAGTCCCCATTCTGAAATGGGAGTACGGCTATACCTCGATGCCGGAGCATTTATATGATATGTACAGTTATACAGAAGTTATCGGACCGCAAGGTAATATTTATGTGGAAGATATTGTTATGGGATTTGTATTACTTGCGCCCTGTTGTTTGTATCCCGAACATAACCATCCGGGTATTGAAGAATCGTATCTTTGCCTGAGCGGTAATGTTACACAAAACGACAATGAAGAGTTAAGTCCCGGTGGTTATCTGTATAATTCCCCGGGAAAGACCCACCGTCTCTCAGTTGCCCCCGATACACCGTGTTTGCTTGCCTATTCGTGGCTCGCGGAGCCAGCGGTTTTAAAAAATTATTCGATGAGTCTGCTTTAAAAGGGATATTTCTCAAAATAGCGCCACGGATTTAACGGATTATTTATCAAATTAAAAATATAATTATATTACTTTCAATCGCTTCAGCACGAAGGCGTGTTTGCACGCCGATGGAAACTTTTTGCAAGTCCGGTATGAACCCACCCCCTGTGGTCCCCCTCCCTTTTCGCAAAAGGGAGGGGGATGTTTGGAGTTCGGATGACAGTTTTCCTTTAGAGATTTTTAGTTTATAGAAAGATATATTTTGAAAATAAAATATAGTAAACCACTAACTCGTGTCCACATCCATCCCCCTCCCTCATGCAATGAGGGAGGGGGATAATAGGGGGTGGGTGCTTTGAAGGTCATAGATACAGCATATTTTGTCGCGTTGTTTCTGATA
>SKXH01000184.1 GCA_007128495.1 Bacteroidota bacterium | reverse complement strand
TAATCCTTTTCGTTTCAGTTTATCGAGTAAAAACCCGCGGTTGCTCTGTTGGAGAATAGTAGGAAAGGCGAAATATCCTGCGACGAACAAAATAACGAAAAAAACCGGCACCTCTATTAATGAAGCGATTGATGTGAAGAACCAATTCAAATCGAAATCGACGGTAAACATTCCCGCTTTCGATTGTGCCGAATAGATCATAAATCCATGCAGTACGATGATCGATATAACCGCGGCGGCACGAAGGTTATAAAAATAATCGAACCGTTCATCGTTGGCGCTTTGATTCATGATGTCCCGTTTTTGTTCATGATCTCATTAGCCAGTGCTAAGTAGGCGATCGCCCCCTTTGCGTTTGCATTGTATAAGATAACCGGCTTACCGTGGTACGATGATTCCGACAGTGTGCTGTTTTTTGGAATTACCGTATTGAGTATTTTACCGTTGAATTGTTCACGTAGATCACCGTCAATTAGTGTATCGACCTTGGTGTTGGGCTCGTGCATCGTTAGAAGTATACCTTCTGTCTGCACGTGGCGGTTGGTAAAGCGGCGCAGCCAGTCTAAGTGCTCGTATAGTTTGTCAATTGCCTCTACCGTCAAATGTCCGGATTTTGCGGGAATAAGAACCGAGTCGGAGGCAACCAGGGCGACGTTCGCCAGACCGATTGCATACGGAGGACAATCGATTAAGATGTAATCGTAACGCTCTTTCATCGGAAGTAACAGATGATACAGCAACATTTTATTGTTCGACATCCTGTGCAGGCGTTCTTCAGCTACCGGCGAGAGGAAATTCATTGGTAGGAAATGCAAATAATCAAGCTCTGTCGACCGTGTGCATTGTTCTACAGAATGCGTATAGCTGAAAATATCAAATATACCCGGCATACGCTCATCTTCACTGAAGCCCAATGCAATCCCCGCCGATCCGGATGGATCGAGATCAATAATCAACACGCGTTTTTCGGCAACCGCCAAACTGGCCGCCAGATTAACTACTGTCGTTGTTTTACCGACTCCGCCTTTCGGCAGGGCAATTGATATTACTTTCCCCATAATATATCAAAATATCGATCCGAAAAAGATAGCATTAAGAAATAACCGGTTTGTGCCGAACCAAAATGCACGAAAGTTCGGGTTATCTGCAAATGCAACAACCCGTCCGCTGCCGCTTCGCTGGGCGATAATTGCAACCGTATTGCGTAGTTCTTCCAACCGGTCATCGGAAATATAACCACTCATAAGCGGTGAATCGGTATATTCGGCAACCGTTTGACCTGCTCCGTTTGTTGCCGAATAGAAATTCATGTGATTCCGGAAAAGTGGAACACGTTCTTCATAACCGTATGCTATAGGATGTGAGGTATCTAAGTGTGCTTCAAAAATTGCACCGCCTATCCTGTCTGCTCCGCGGGCTATCCACATATCTTCGTACCGGACATCCTCGATAGTATTCTCCGACTCGATTATCTCGAGATCGATCAGTTCTCGTTCTGCAGCAAGACGGGTCGCGTTTTTTGTAGTAATCAAGACACCTCCACGCCGCACCCACTCAAGAATATTTTCAGCACCGGGATCTGAGAGTGTATTATAATTTCCGTGTACCATCACTAATGTTGTGTACCGGTCAAGATCGGCATCGTCGATCGCATCCACATTCAGCAGCGTAACCGGCATGTTCATCCGCTCGTTGAGCAGATGCCACGCTTCACCGACTTCATACGAGGAAGTGCCGCTGCCTGAAATAATTGCCACTTCAGGTTTCGTCAGCACGCGCATTGCCGGACTACCGAGATCCGGTCCGTCGAGCGTTCGGCTGCTCTCTAATGAATGTACCGTCACGTGATCGTTCGTGACGATATCTTGTAACAAGTCATATAATTCATTTTCGTCTATTTCTTGCTGCCTGACAGGGATAACGATAGATCCGCGTGAGAATTCTCTCTCTTCGCCGTTGACCATTGTCGTAAACGGTCTCATTGCTGCAATCGTAGTAACTTCATTACTATGCAGTCGGTGGAGGGCTCTCGGTGCATAATACCGATTCCACTCAAGAACATACGCGTATGAAGCCCGGCCGCCGTTAATGCCGCCGCTCTCATAGGCGAATTCTTCCAATCGGCTGCCCAAAAGATTTGCCGGATCTTGCCGGTACTCTGCATACGGCAGATTAAATGCCAACGGCAGCGACCACGTTGAGATATCGTAAAACACTGAGTCGGTGAATTCGGTACGTTGTTCAAATGCGGCAAATATAAAACGGGCTTCGGGTTGTTCGGTCGGTATGACGATCGCTTGGTTGGCTTGAAATGTCGTTCCGTCAACGGTAACGTCGTTATCCAGATCATACATGGAAACTCTATGTGAATTCATAATCCGGAACAATTCCTGTGTAACAGTGCGATCGGAAGATTTATCGATAATATATGCCCGCACACCCTTTTGCCGCGCATACTCGTTTGCTTCGATATAGAATTCCCGCTGGTTCTGCAGTAATTCTTCGCGTAGTGAATAGCAGGCGTCGAGCGTTGAGAGTGATGTGGTGAACTGATTGAGAATTGTAAAATCAAATGTCAACGTACCGAATCGTGTTTCGCGTTTCAAAGCGCGCGAAGAAGCTTGCTCGAACAAAATACCGATCGCGCCACTCACCAACGGGTAGGTCGAACCCTTGCCGATATAGAAATCGTCGAACGTTTCGCGGGTATAATACAGCGCTCCCCGTTCATCGAGGGCGGTTGCATGGTACTCGCCGACCTCTTTTAATAGATCGATACTGTTTCCCGGAATGTGCGGATTATATCTGCTCGGCACACCCGGTTGAAAGAAGTATGTGCTATTGCTGCCGAATTCATGGTAATCGGTTACAAGCTGCGGCCGCCATTCGTTATAAAGCTGTATTCTTCCGATTGATTCCGGGTGCTGTACCGGGAACCAATCACGGTTGAGGTCAAACCAGTAGTAATTCGTTCTGCCGCCCGGCCAGGGTTCATTGTGCTCGCGGTGCTGCGGATCGGTTGTCGGCACACTCCCCCGGTTGGCATTGACCCAGTTGCCGTGTCGTGCGTGTCCGTCGGGGTTGAGACTGGGAATTAACAATATCACCAGATCGTTCAATATATTTTCGATATGTTCTCCCTCGCCTGCCGCCAGATGATACAGCAGCAGCATTGCCGCCTCAAAGCTGCTTGCTTCGTTGCCGTGAACACCGTATCCCATCCACACGACAGCGGGCATATCTTCAAGATCTGCTTCGGTCATTGAGCCGGGGTCCGTAGATAATTTTTTATTAAATTCTTTTATATCATCGATGCGGTTATGATTATGAGGGGATGTAATTATACTGTGTACAAGTTTTCTCCCATCGTATGATCTGCCATGCTCACCATATTCAACCCGGTCGCTGATTCCGGCTATACGTTGAAAATACTCAACGATGAGATGAGGTCGTGTATGTTTCTCGCCGATCAAGTAACCGAGCACTTCATCGGGAATCGGAATTACATCACTGTATCCCGTAACTCCTTGAGCAGGCGGATCGTTAACCATAGGCACACTCTGTGCATCGGCATTATTAACAGCACCAATATTAAATAGTAAAACAACTGCAAACAAATAAAACAGCCGGTTCATACTAATCCCTTATAAGTTAGATTGATTTTACATATTTTCGATTTTACCTTTGAGGCAGCGAGAGCGAGATATTTACGTCGGTGGTCTCTTTAAAATATTCAACAGCCATTTCAGTCGAGCTAAACAGATCGATTCTGGCTTCGTCAAATTCTTTTTTGAAAACGTGCTCTTTCTTTATCATACTTTCGGCGGCCGATACTGCCAGATCGATGCACCACAACATCTCGAAATATCGAATCTTCTCTCTGCTCACCTGCTGCCGTTCCCGATAATTATTAACCAATTGTTTCGAAAAACGGCTGCCGACGTTCTGTATCAACGTACGCAATGTTTGTGATACAGCCGGGACCAGGCATTTGAAGGCAGCACTCGTCCGGCCGACATCGTATGCAGGGTCACCTAACAATATTGAATCCATCGACCAGTCGATAACGCAGCTTATCTTGTCCCCTTGCTTACGTACATTATTTGGGTATAATTGTCCGTGACACAATGACGATTTCTCCGGCTCCGGCGGACCGTGTGATATGAGCCATAATACACCCGGCTCGAGCTCGGTAAGTTTTGCACTTTGTACACGCTTATAAAGCTGGTACAATCGTCCATTAAGCGTAAGAAGTTCAACCGGGTACTCTAACCGTTTTAAATTTTCCTTAAGTTTATCAATCTTTAATTGATGAAGGTGTATGCTGATCTCTGCCATATCACGTGCAATCGACCCCACACCGGAAACAAGAAACCGGGCTGCCTGCATATTCGGTTTTTGGGAAAGGGAATTTATATCAAACAGCATATTCCCGGTACATTCATCCATTATCAAAAAGGGAGCATCGAGGTACTGATCGTCGCTTTCCACAAAACGGACTCTGGGTACAGGAAACCCCTGTTCATATAATGAATTGAGTAAAATGGATTCAAAATGGGGTCTCACCGGGTCTTCGGTTTCTTTATATAAACGCATTACCAGTGGTTTTGAATATTCCTGAGAAGCCCCTTCGAGACTAAAGCGGTATGTTTTAAGTTTTCTACCTTCCCTGTATAAAACCGGGGATTGTTGGTAGTCAATATTCTGGTTAGATAAGCTATCGCGTAGATATGACAATAGACGCGCATCGAGTTCGGCTTGTGTTATTTGCTCCATAAACGCTGGCCATGTATAAAAAAATTACGAGGTTATAGTGTACAGAATCTATCAATTAAAAGCAACATCAAAAAGATACGTTTTTTTGTATAAAATAGCTAAATTGAATATATTTATGTTTGATGTACCTCA
Organism: Bacteroidota bacterium; assembly: GCA_007128495.1. Lineage (GTDB taxonomy): Bacteria > Bacteroidota > Ignavibacteria > T3Sed10-11 > T3Sed10-11 > T3Sed10-11. Next base: position 8,019 of record SKXH01000184.1, on the reverse strand, counting down.
CTTTCGAACTTTACACACCATATATTCGTTTTGAATAGTAATTAATCAAATTGTCGCAATTTTCAACACAAACATATAAAATTTCTCATGGAGAATACCGTACAAAGTTCGCTAAACTATTATGATAATGAACCCGAACGAGATGCATTCCTGAACGATGTAACTCTCGGCCTTCAAAAACAAGCGAAAGAACTACCCTGCAAATATCTGTATGATGAACGCGGCTCAATCCTGTTCGATAAGATATGCGAGCTGGACGAATATTATCCGACCCGCACGGAATTAAACATTATGCAAACGTATGTCGATGAGATAGTTGCCCGACTCGGGCAGAATGTGCTGCTCATTGAATACGGCAGCGGAAGCAGCTTAAAGACCCGCGTGCTCCTTGATAATCTATCCGGGTTAGCGGGTTACATCCCCATTGATATATCGAAGGAACATTTACTGAATGCGGCAGCGAAATTAAAAAAAATCTATCCGGACCTGAATGTCCATCCGGTATGCGCCGATTATACAGATCTATTCCGTCTGCCGGATGATATCCCTTCGTCCGCGTCACGTGTAGTTTATTTTCCGGGTTCCACCATCGGCAACTTCAATCCCGGTGATGCTGTTAAGTTTTTACACTCCATTAATAATATTGTTGGCAGCAGCGGTCAACTCCTTCTGGGTGTTGATTTAAAAAAAGATCCTAATGTGCTTCACAGGGCATACAACGACCGGAGTGGTATAACTGCATCGTTTAACTGTAACATTCTCACACGAATTAACCGTGATCTGGGCGCAAATTTCAACACCGAACAGTTTAAGCATTATGCTTTTTTCAATCCATCTCACGGCAGAGTTGAAATGCACATAATTAGTCTTGCAGATCAGACCGTCCAGATAAACGGCTCAACAATAAAATTTGCAACGGGTGAGAGCATCCATACCGAGAGTTCGTACAAATACACTGTTCATGAATTTACAGAACTTGCAGGGAAAGCCGGGTTCACAGTTGAGCGTGTCTGGACGGATGAGGATGAGCTTTTTAGTGTGCAGTTGTTGAGAGCGGGTGCTTCATAACCGGATAGTGACTTACCAGGGAAATCCCTGCAGAAAAAGCAGAGTTATTTATAAACAATCATTTTGTATATATTCTCTTGTATGTATGCAGGGACTTTAATCACCCCGCTCAGCGAGCGGGGATACAATAAAACGATTAAAAAATTGTCTTACCTTACAATTAACCCCAAAAGAATTCGCAATTTAATGATATCAGTTTTCTCCGCGTCCTTTGCGTCGTCTGCGTTTTTCAAACCTCATAATCCACAACAGCCCGCTGATCGACAACAGATTTTATAAATTCAACCACTTTCAGATGCTCCGGATGTTTCGCATACGCCTCAAGGTCATCTTTTGATTTGAATGATGAATACATCGCTACATCGAATGCTCCCGATCCATGATTAAAATTCCGTCCAGCTTCCAATTCAACTATCTGTGGTATCTTTTCCTTGAGGCCGCGTAGTTTCTGTATCATCTCTGCTGCATTTTGTTCCATCTCATTTCCGTTTGCTTCGTTCTTTAAATGCCACATTACAATATGTTTTACCATGGCTGTTCTCCTTATTTATCCAATATGTTTATGTCATTATAATTATTTTATCGTAGAATTATTCTGTGAAATTGTCGCTGACAAATTCCGGTACATAGTGTCGCGGTTGTTCCGGTCGATCGTAAAAAGGTCTATATCATCGCGCTTTTTGATATCCCGTATGAAATCATCGGTTGATTTAAGCGCAATAGTCGCAATGAATAAATTATCGGCTTCAAGATACAGTTGTACCAGTTTTTTAAACTTACCGGAAAACAATTCCATCTTACCGATCTCATCGATATATAAGACATCCTTATCGGTGACATAAAAGAACCGGTCGAGTACCGTTTCGAATCCGCCAACATCCACTTTATATTTCGAGACGCGGTATGGTGAATCGATGCCCACACCGGCGAGAAGTTTACGTTCTCCATCCGGAGTCACGATCTCGAATCCGGTACGTTTACCGGATTGACGGACTTCCCTTGTGATGAAACCCTTTTTATCCGGGATTTGGTGAAGCAATTTCTCGACAAGCGTTGTTTTCCCCGATCCGGGGGAACCTGTTATGAGAATATTGTGAGACATCTTTTTCATCTGATTAATATTGCAAATCTATATCAGGCATTTTAATGGTATTATCTTCCCGGTATATACCGGATTGTTTTGCTATGTTAAACAGCGGCTGCAATTTTTCTATAGTTTGTACATAGGCCGCCACGGCAGCGGGTTGACTGCTTTCCGGTGCATCATTTAAAAGCATTTCAAAGAACGATTTTCTCGGCGGATACAACCGCATACGGATATCTTTTTCGGGATCGATATCTGCGGCTTCCCTGGCAAGTTCGATGGCGGTAGAAAAACCTCCGACGGCATCGATCAAGCCGAGTTCGAGAGCATCTTCACCCGTCCATATTCTTCCTTTTGCAACTTCGTGAATTTCTTCCTGTGTCATCCCTCTTCCATTCGCTGCTTTTTGAGTAAAATCGTCATACACACGGTCAAGCCACGTTTGGATCCGCTCCCACTGAGCGGGTGTAAATTCATGATTGGGAGAATACATCGTAGCGCTTTCACCTGTTTTTACAAGAGCCCACGTTATACCGAATCGTTCGTATAAATCCCGCATGACAAACTTACCGCCGAGAACCCCTATCGAACCGGTGATAGTCGCCGGCTGGGCAACGATTTTTTCTGCGGGCATCGCAACGAAGTATCCGCCCGATCCGGCAACACTGCTCATTGAAGCGATCACGGGTATACCTTTCTCCTGCGCCCGCATAACCTCGCGCCAGATGGCATCGGATGCAACATACGATCCGCCCGGACTATCTATACGGAAGATGATGGCTCTTGTGTTCTCATTATCCACTGCATCACGAAACGCACGGGTAACTGTTTCGGATCCCATCGATGTACTAAAGAACACGGGATCGAAACCGCTGTTTCCGCGTACCACAGCACCGGTTCCGTAAATCAAAGCAATTGTTTCACCCCGCCGGTGGGGACGCCCGGCACGTGCAAGATATTTTTCCAGATATAAGAACTGAGCATCAGCCCCAACTTGTTCACGAAGCCGGTCATACACCTCATCGCGGTATGCCAGACCGTCGATCAAATTATTTTCCAGTGCTTCAGTGGCTATGAACGGACCGTTTTCTACTAAATTTTTCACTTCATCTTCCTGTAACCCGCGGAACTCCCCTATTGCCCGTACCATCTGTCCGTAGAGCGAGTTCATGATTTTTTCCATCGCTTCTCTGTGGGCATCAGTGAACTCCTCTTCGGTGAATAAATTCAAGGCATTTTTATACTCATAGCGGTGATCCATTTGTGGCTGGACATCTATCTTCTCCAGCATATTTTTTATAAACGGATTCTCAGAAGCCAAACCGATCAAACCGAGATCGCCGGACGGCTGAAGATAAACACTGTCGAAAGCAGTTGAGAGATAGTAGTGACCGACACCCGGCCCTAACTCGCCGAACGTTTCTGAAAAGGCGATCGCCGGTTTACCGGATTCGCGAAACGAGATAACCGCTTCCCGGATTTCCTGAATATGACCGAGAGCTAACTCACCGGTTCCGAGGCGCGCAACGATGCCCAACACTCTGTCATCGTGTTTTGCCCTCTCGAGTGCATCCACTATATCCCGAACAACCGGTACTTCACCCATAACGGCAGACGCCACCGGATCGTCAGGTACATACTCAACCATACCCCGCTCAAGATTAATTTCAAGTATCGTTTCCGATGGCACCCTGTCTTTAGTTACAAAGGTATACAACAAAATTATACAGGCAATTATTGTTGCAAGGATGGCGAGCGAACCGATGATTGCAAGTAATGTAACAATCAGTCTTTTAAATCCACCTTTTTGTCTTGTCATAACAGACCTCCATTACGCTAATGTAATCAAAATGACTCCGGCGATCATTATGAACACGCCGGCAAGTCGTTCTTTTATATTTACTTCTTTAAAAAGTACATGCCCCCATATTACGCTCAAAGCTGTACTCAAACGTTTAACGGAAATTACATACGCAACCAGCGTCAAACTAATCGCCGTCATCTGGGCAAGCAATGTCACAGCCCCGAAAAATCCAATGGGGAAAAGTATACGCAGATTTTGGGGAATTTCCTGTATGTGTTTCCGTGATTGCACGACCATTATTATCCCCATTCCGACGCCGAGCGACATAACGATTGAGATTGCCCAAAATACCGGTGAGGAATTCAGAACCCCGACTTTGTCTACATTTGCCGATATGCTCCAGAAGAATGCGGTAACAGCCATATAGCGCGGCCCCCGTTGCGAGAATAACGAACGGATCGGACCGAGATATCCCCGGTCGGTCGATTTTATATTGAGCACATAAGCACCGACTACAATAAGAAGAATACCCGGATATCCCAGCGGTGACGGATATTCCCCTAAAATTACCGGCGATGTAACGAGAAGGAATAGTGGTGTCAAATTTACGATCGGTACGGTAATCGAAAGGTCGGATACTTTAATGGCTTTAATGTAAAAAGTTATTGCAATGAGATTTAACCCCGTCCCGGCAACCAGTGCACTCCAGAAATTTTCCCCGATATCGGGTATCTCTATAAAAAATAACAACGGGACAAGAAACGGCAGTTGGAACAAGATCAACGAAGCGGCAATCACATACTCATCGAATCGCTGCAAACCACGCTTGCTGGCAACATCTTTTAATGACTCAAAGAGCGCGGTAAGAAAAGCAAATAATAACCAGATCATACCGGAGTTAACGACAGAGTGATGATTATAATAATTGGTTACCTTAAATATAAGTAAATATTTGAGATTTATCCCAAATATTACTATCATTTTCTATCTTAATCAATAGCATAGTATACGATTCGAAAGGTGTTTATGATGCAATACGGGATGTTTGTATTAATATTTTGTGCGGTAATATTTCTACCGGCAGATGCGCAGCAAAATGAAGAATATTTAGATATCGGTGAACAGCTCCTCCATAAGGGTCTGGTAGAGGAAGGCGCCTACACAATTTTAGATAAATTACTCGAGGTCGGACCTCGTTTTGCGGGCACACCGCAAAATGCTGCTGCCGTTGAATTAACACATCAGATGCTCAATGATATCGGGCTCGATAATGTCTGGCTCGAACCGGTAACCGTACCGCGGTGGGTACGGAGTGAAATCGAAGAAGCCAAGATTGCCGGATCGCAACGAATCGGCGAGGAACGACTCACCATTGCCGCTCTTGGTGGAAGCATTGCAACCCCGGAACAAGGCATAACCGCTCCGGTTGTCGAAGTCCATTCGTTCGATGAGCTGGAAGAGCTCGGAGATTCCGTTGAGGGTAAAATCGTATTTTTCAACCGTCCTATGGATCGCCGTCTTGTAAATACGTTTGCGGCATACAGCGGCGCTGTCAATCAAAGGTCACGCGGTGCAGCGGAAGCGGCAAAATTCGGAGCGCAAGGTGTGCTCGTGCGCTCTTTAACATTACGCATCGATGATTATCCCCACACAGGCGGTATGCGGTATCAGGATGGTGTGCCCAAAATTCCCGCTGCATCGATCAGTACAAAAGGAGCTGAACTATTAAGCGAAACACTCAAATATGAAGAAGTGGTAGATGTATATATGCGTTTCACGCCCGAGATGCGTGATTCAGTTCAAACGTATAATGTCATCGGTGAAATAACCGGCTCGCAATATCCCGACGATATTATCCTGATCGGAGCCCACCTTGATAGTTGGGATATCACACCCGGCGCCCACGACGATGGAGCAGGTGTTGCACAGGTTATACAGGGAATCAAGCTGTTGCACGAATTGGAACTGCGGCCAAAACGGACGATTCGCTGTGTTCTGTTCGCCAATGAAGAATTCGGAATATCCGGTGGTTTTGCCTATGCCGGATCCGAAAAGCGGTATGATGAAGAACATCTCGTGGCGATCGAAACCGACCGCGGTGGTTTCCTACCCCTCGGCTTTACCGTCGATAATGAAGATGAAGTGGTGGAGTATTTTCAGCGGTATACATACCTGTTCGAACCGCTCGGTATGCATCAGATTATTCAGGGGTTCGGTGGGGTGGATATAATACCGCTGCGTGAACAGGGTACCATAGCGATGGGTCTGCTGCCGGATTCGCAGCGGTATTTCGATCTACATCACTCGGCTAAAGATACCCTTGAGACGGTAAACCCGCGGGAGCTTGAGCTCGGTGCGGTGGCAATTGCTTTGTTCGCGTATGTTCTGGCGGAAGATGGTCTCCCCCGCTTTATTCACGAAGAATACCTCAGCAATTGAAATTATTTTGCTTTCTTTAATAAATATTGTAACGTTGCCTCGTACGTTTTATAATCTTTCTGAGAAAGAAGCACAAAGCGCACAAGATTTATTTCCGGATGGCGGGTTAAATAATTTATTACAGTTCGTAGTGCAATTTCACTGGCTTCATCAACCGGATAGCCAAAAATTCCGGTACTGATTGAGGGAAAGGATACCGACTCAATTTTAAATTGACTGGCAAGCCGCAGACATTGTTCGTATGATGAAGCCAGTATCATACTGTCGTTGGTAGTATTACCGAATACGGGGCCGACGGTATGAATAACATATTTGGCTTTAAGGTTATGCCCTGCCGTAATTTTTGCTTCACCGGTTGTACAGCCGTTTAATCTCTGGACTTCCTCCCACAATCCGGGGCCTGCCGCTCGATGTATCGCCCCAGCCACACCACTATCCGGTCCGAGATCGCTCCGGGCAGAGTTTACGATTGCATCGGTGTTCTGCGCCTCGATATTCCCCCGTACCAGTTCAAGTTTCGATTTGTTAATTATGGTCTCCAACTTCCGAATCCTCCTTTTGGGTCAATCATTTTTATAGAAACCTTTCGCTCCGATTTCATAATATACAGAATCGGGCACCAGATACCGGATGGATTTTCCATCCCGAATTCGCTGCCGTATCCCGGTCGATGATATGTCGAATAATGGAAGCTCAACGAACTTTGTTCTGGCAAGAATATTCTCCTGCACGTCATCCGTCCTGATACCCGGTCGGTGTATTGCCACCGGTGTACATTTGTCGAGAATCTCCTGATAGTTTTTCCATTGATGAAAAATCACCAAATTATCGGTACCCACTACAAGGTATAACGTAGCATTTTTATTTACTTTGTCAAGTGCATTAATTGTATCGATTGTATATGATGTACCGCCCCGCTGGATTTCAATATCGGATACTTCGAACCGTTCATTGCCTGAAATTGCAAGTTGTAGTAACCTCAATCGCTTTTGTGCATCAAGTAAATTTGTGTTTTTCTTGTGGGGAGGCGTTGCCGACGGAACAAAGATCATTTTATCGAGCTGCAGTTCTTCATACAACATTTCACCAAAAATGAGGTGAGCAATGTGAGGTGGATTGAACGATCCGCCGTAAATTCCTATACGCATGGGGTGTCCGTTATTCAATACTGGTTTGGAGATAGCGTTTCACTTTTATTTTTTCAATTCGTCGTTCACTCTTGCGCATAATGGTGAAACTTAAATTGCCGAATTGAATTTCTTCCTTTTTCTCGGGAATTCTGCCGGTTAATTTATGTAAAAATCCGTTTACCGTTTCATAGTCGACATCTTCCGGCACCTGTGCGGAAAATGTTTTATTAAAATCCGATATGTTCATGCCGCCGTCGACAATCCACGTGCCGTCCGTATCCTTAGTATAACTTTGTTTTATCTCGTCATGTTCATCGTGAATTTCACCGATAATTTCTTCGATAATATCCTCAAGGGTTATAATCCCCTCGGTGCCGCCGAACTCATCGATTACAATGGCGAGATGGATCTTTTGCTGCTGAAATTCGCGCAATAACTGGCTGATCTTTTTTGTCTCCGGTACAAAATTAGCGGGTCTGATATTATCCTCAAGG
>SKXH01000078.1 GCA_007128495.1 Bacteroidota bacterium | reverse complement strand
TGCGTAGCTGAAAACCTCTCGCCTACCTCAGTTCGTCTTGCGGATGGGTGCGTCGCACTTTTCTTGCAATTCTTACCAACCTCGAAAATGTGCGAGGCACTCGTTATTTACATATATTTTTGCAAGTCGAAAGCTTTGTCGTTTCCTTCACCGGCAAGTGCCTCGCACATCTGCTACATAGTTAGAATCGGTAGTACCTCCGTCTGTGCCGGGCCTGCGGTAATTGTTACTTTCCGGTTTTTGTCCACAAACACATCTATCTCGCTGCGGATACCGAATTTTCCGGGGAGGTAAATACCCGGCTCGATGGTGAAAGATGTCCCGGGGATGATCTCTCTCAAGTCACGTGTTTCAAGATTATCAAGATGAGCCCCGTTATCGTGCATCTCCCTGCCGATACTGTGCCCCGTCCGGTGAATGAAATATTTTCCGTATCCATTCTTCTCAATAACTTTTCTGGCAACATCATCTACGTCACAACCCCGGATAGTTCGTTTATTTTTCATTGCATCTTCAACATAAGCAAGGGCTTCATCCCGTGCTTCACGAACAATGGTAAATATTTCTGTATACTTTTCCGGTACGGAATCACCGACATATCCGGTCCACGTAATATCCGAGTATACGCCGTCTTTCTCATCTTTCTTCGCCCAGAGATCGATCAATACAAAATCTCCTTTTTTAATGGGCGAGTTTATCTTTTGCGTCGGCTCATAATGTGGATTCGCGGCGTTGGCATTGACCGAGCAATTCGGCGGATGACTGAAGACATAATTGCGTTTCTTTAATTCCTTCACAATATATTGCTGAACGTCGTATTCTGTAACTTTCCGTCGAGCTTTCACCTGTTTGCCGATATACGCAAACGCATTATGCATAGTATCGAGACAATAACGTGCGACTTTCTTATTTTCACGGTATTGTTTCGGCGTCCACACTGCCTCAAATCGTTGCACGAGATTGGCCGAGCTTACGATCTTTACTTTCTGCTTTTTTACCAGTTCAACCATTCCCGCATCCACTATCGACACATACGGAATAGCGTTACGCGGTGAGTACTCCATTGCAATGGTATTCGCTTTGTTTAATAATTTTGCCAGCTCTTCCTCCAGCGATTTCCACCCGACATAAATTTGTCTGGTGCCCGGCAGGTGATCGAGATTATATTTCTCGATGTTATGCACAAGTTTCTTCGGCGTACCCCGAGCGGGGATATAATAAAACATTCGACGCGTACAATGCATATGCGACGGAATCTCCATCACGCTTGTCGCAAACGGATTCGATCCGCGAAAGTCGTATAACAACCATCCATGTATCCCTTCAGTACGGATTGCTTTTTGAATTCTTTGGATCTTCGATTTTAGTGATTGTTTTACCGGCATAGTCTATCCTAATTTCTTGGAGAGTTTTAGTAGTGAATTAATATCTATTAATGTACTGGTCTATCGATGTAAAATCAAGGATATGGTGGACTCAATCGTATTCCTTTTGTATATTAAACCGACATGAAAAAAAGATTAACGAAGCAACAAGTAAAAAGTTTTCGGGAGACCGTCTACGATTATTACCGTTCTCACGGACGACATCACCTGCCGTGGCGTAAAACAAAAAGAGCGTATCATATTCTTGTCTCGGAGTTCATGCTGCAGCAGACCCAGGTTGAGCGTGTTCTTCCGAAATATAAATTATTCTTGAAGAATTTCCCCTCAATAAAATCATTGGCCCAGGCATCGTTATCTGACGTTGTAGCTGTCTGGCAGGGTCTAGGATATAACCGCCGGGCAGTAGCATTAAAAAAATCGGCTTCGCTGATCACCAATAAATACAACGGCCGTATTCCCCGGTCGCCGGAGTTATTACAAACTCTTCCCGGTGTCGGAAATGCCACCGCATCGGCAATAATGGCTTTCGCGTACAACCGGCCGGTTACATTTATCGAAACAAACATTCGCACAGTTTATATCTATCATTTTTTCGAACGCAAAAAGAAAATTCACGACAATAACATATTGCCGTTTATCGAACAAACCTTAGATTTAGAAAATCCCCGTGAATGGTATTATGCATTGATGGATTATGGTGTGTATCTAAAGAAGCACAATATTAAACTCAATACCCGAAGCACACACTATACAAAACAATCCCGCTTCGAGGGATCGATACGTCAGGTGAGAGGGAGAATAATTCGACTACTCACACAAAGTGACGGTATGACCATAAAACAGATCGAAGAACGTATAAACTCGAATAATCATAATATTAGCAGTATACTCAACCAATTGCAAAAGGACGGATTGCTAAGTAAAAAAGGACGTACGTTTTTGATTGAGTAAAATATCCTTGCAATGCCGGTTATAGCCGAAATCCCCATTAACAAAACGAGCCATAGCGTTACGCACATGTACTGCCAGTTTGAAATTTGTCTGGTAATCGGTTAGAACGGATTTGAAAACGAAAAGAACAGTAACACTGAAAATTCATACAGTATTGGTTGTGAATAATCCAGAACACAAGTTGCTCCCCTGAGTTCCCGGTATACTCATTCTTATAATCAGGAAAAATGCGTAGAGTCTTAAATCTTAACTCAAATAAACCGACTCGCTTGTCTTCTTTACCTAAAAAACTTACATTGATAGATTCTTTCGAGTAATTTAGAACAGGATATTTTCTGAGTAGATAATAATACCTAAACCAACTTACTCACATCAAGTAAGAAAGGGAAATCTTATGAGCGAATACGGGATGCGTTCTCGGATAGGCCTGTTCGTCGGTCCAATCCTCTTCTTTTTCATTTACTTTATGCCCACACCTGAAGGCATGAGTATGGATGCCCAACGTGTCGGCGCTATTGCCGCGTTGATGGCAGCGTGGTGGGTCAGCGAGGCATTGCCGATCCCGGCCATCGCTTTAATCCCCATCGCATTTTTCCCAATATTTGATATTACCTCCTCGCAGGCGGTAACCGATCAATACGCGAACCACATCATATATCTTTTTATGGGAGGATTCCTTATTGCTGTTACAATGGAGCGCTGGAATCTCCATAAGCGTGTTGCACTGAATATTATTAACATAGTCGGTGTCGGACCGGCCAAAATCATTCTCGGATTTATGGTCGCCTCTGCTTTTCTTTCTATGTGGATAAGTAACACGGCTACTGCGATGATGATGGTACCGATCGGACTCGCGGTCATAAAACAGGCACAGGATATCATCCGTGAACAAAAAATCTCCGGTGTCGATCCCAGTCCGTATAAATTCAATTTCGCCATCGCATTGATGCTCGGTATCGCTTACGCCTGTTCGATCGGCGGTATCGGAACAATAATCGGAACACCGCCGAACACAGTTTTCGTCGGGGTTGTGGAAAGTTTGTTCGATGAGCAGATAAGTTTTGTTGTTTGGATGATGTACGGCATTCCCCTATCAATTATTATGCTCGGTATTACGTGGGTGTATCTTGTACGATTTGCATATCCCCTTGAGATAAAAGAACTCCCCGGCGGTAAAGAATTTATACGGTCAGAAATACAGAAACTCGGACCTATAACAAAAGAGGAGTTCCGCGTTCTTATTGTTTTCTCCGGCGTCGCAATTGCGTGGATATTACGGGGATTTGTGGATATGGGACAGGTACACGATTCAACGATAGCAATATTCGGAGCGCTGGTTTTATTCGCTATTCCGTCTGATTTTAAACGAGGAATTTTCCTGCTGGATTGGAAAACAGCGGTGAAGATTCCGTGGGGAATTATTGTATTATTCGGAGGCGGTCTCGCCGTCGCACACGGCTTCAGTGAAACCGGTCTTGCCGAGTGGATAGCACAACGGCTCACAGTCCTCGAGGGTCAGAATATTATAATTCTTATTTTTGCCGTATCGGCATTGACTATATTCCTCACCGAACTCACATCCAACACTGCAACGGCAACTATGCTTATGCCTATCCTGAGCAGCATGGCAATTGCTATGGCAATACATCCGTACGGATTAATGGTAGCCGCCGCGATAGCGGCATCGTTTGCCTTTATGCTGCCGGTAGCGACGCCACCAAATGCTGTGGTATTCGGCAGCAGTTTTATTACAATTCCCCATATGGCAAGGGCAGGAATTTGGTTAAATATCATCGGCATCATTCTTGTAACATTATTCTCATTCATAGCGATGCCAATAATATGGGGTATTGAGCTGACTGTATTGCCCGAATGGATATCGACAAACATTTTGAATAACGGCAATTAATTAACCAATATAAGGGAACATAATATGCAAAAGAAAATTGCCCGGCTATTAATATTAGCATTTGCAGTATGGTTAGTGGCGACGACAAACACTTCAGCCCAAGGCGACCTAAGAATAGGTGGTTATGCGCAAACGTGGTTGATATTCAATCAACACGAAGAAATGATTGGTGAGGATTTCGATACGTGGGGCTTTCGGCTGAGACGTGCCCGTCTTACCGCTCAAACCACAATCAGCGATGTATTGAGTGTCGCAACATGGTTAGAGTTTGCAGGCCGCCGGAATATTCTTCTGGATTTAATTGTCACGGCAAACTTTTCACCAAAATTTACCGTTCGATTAGGACAATACAGACCGCCGACTCAAATGTATGATACCGGTGTACTTAGTTCTTCCGGCTTGATATTTTATGAACGATCTGCAATCTCATCACGACTTTCAGGTATCATGGGGCATGAGGCATTCCGTGATATCGGTATTATGGCAGTGGGAACATTGGGTCCGGTCTGGTACGGAGTTCACATCGGAAACGGAATGGGGAGATTCACACAGGCAGGCACAAACATATCATCGCGTGATTTTGGCGGCGGATTGTTCGGTGGCCGCGTCGATATCACTCCAATTGACGGCTTAATAATCGGAGGCCATTTTTCAACCAACCAGCAAAGCAATGTCATCACAGACGGCTCAGCGCCATACGATATAGACCGTACTTCATATTCTATCCGGCTTGCTACCGACGGTCTTATGATACCCGGATTATTTACTCATTTGGAATTAGGCGGAGGAAGTGTGGATGATACCGACGAATTTGATTTCGACGGTTATTACCTGTACGCGGGGTACCGCATATCGCCCGATTGGTCAATATTAGCGCGGTATGATTATTATAAGGAAGCACATGTCAATGATACTACAACTGATGAAGATAATATAACCCTTGGTGTGCTTTATTTCTGGAGACAGAACAACCGGGAAGTAGTCCGTATGGGTGCGAATTATTCATTCGGTGATAGGGACCCGGGAAGTCTCAGCCGGAATACATTTCTGATCTGGTTTCAGATTAGGTTTCTACCGTAATACCCTAACACAGCACAACCAGATTATCACCCACGAATCTTCACTAATCGTCACTCATTAAAAAGATATTTATTTCACTAAAAGGCGGGGTGGATGCTATCCGTCCCGCTTTATTTGCCCTCCTTCTATTATTTCCGTAACTTAATGAAGTTTTAAAATTATCAAAATGTAACAATTTTCCGTATGGTATCGTCTTATACGGCGATACCAATAAATTAAAAATATGAAATATAAACGATTACACACAAGAAGAATAAAAAGGTCTGCAAAACGGATAAAAAATCCTCAAAAAAGATACCGGTTCACTAAAGTTCACGGATTAATAGCGGTCATTATCTTTGCCGGAATTGGATGGTACGGTATCCACATCGTATCCGGTCTTCCGTCGTTAAACCAGCTTGATAACCCGAGACCGGACTATGCATCGAAAGTATACTCCGCTGATGGTGAATTGCTCGGACAATATTCAATCATTAACCGGAGCCAGGTTTCCATCGATGAATTACCGCCGTACCTTATTAACGCTCTCATCGCTTCGGAGGACCGGAAATTCTACCGGCATAGAGGAATCGATATCGACCGGATCATTAAGGCAACCGTGAAAAATTTTATGAGCTTCCGGATCCGAGAGGGAGCGAGTACCATCACGCAGCAAGTAGCACGGAATTTGTATCTTGATCATGAACAATCGATCACACGAAAATTACGTGAGGCGATCACGGCACTCCAGATCGAACGGCGCTTTTCGAAGGAAAATATCCTGGAATTATATTTCAACCTTGCCTATTTCGGCAACAGTTCATATGGGGTAGCAGCGGCATCCAATAGGTATTTTAATAAATCCATTTCCGAATTGACATTGAACGAATCGGCGCTTCTGGTCGGCTTATTACCAAATCCCGTTTTGTACGACCCCACAATTCACACTGAACGTGCGTTGACACGAAGGAATATTGTCTTAAACTCGATGAAGGAGATGGAATACATCTCGGCTGCCGTCGCACACAACGCATCAACCCGTCCCGTCGATGTTATAGATCGCACATCGATTTCGGATTCAAATATTGCACCTCATTTCGTCGAACATGTGCGGAGACAATTATCAAATCTTTCGATCGAATACGGCTTCGATATTTACCGCGACGGCTTAACGATTCATACGACGCTCGACAGCCGGATGCAGCGACACGCAAACCGTGCCGTTGAAGGTCATCTCAAATCTTATCAACGAATGTTCGATCAAAGCTGGACGTGGGAAACTCCCCGGCATCGTAAAATTTTACAGGCGGGTCTTGAGCGTGAGATTCGAAACCACCACGCGTACCGTACTGCAGACAATGATAAGGAACGCGAATCGGTTCGAACAACACTGCTAGCAAACGATCAATTTAAAGAAAAAGTAAAACGCCGGCTTGAAACTATACAAACCGGATTCGTTGCGATTAATCCATCGTCCGGCGAAATAAAAGCAATGGTCGGGGGGTCCGATTATCACCAGAACAGACACGGATTAAACAGAGTAACACAAAGCAGGCGGCAGCCCGGTTCTGCATTTAAACCGTTTATATATACCGCAGCAATAGATAACGGCTATCCACCTTACTATCAATTACCCAATGAACCGGTGACCATTACTACTACTGATGGAACCCTATGGCAGCCATCGAATGTAGACGGACTTATTGGCGGAGAGGTATCGTTACGCGATGGTCTTGCAAATTCGATTAACATCGTTGCCGTACGAACAATGATGGATTTGGCGCCTGTTACAGAAGTTATCGACAATGCACATCGAATGGGGATCACCTCACACTTACATCCCTATGAATCTCTTTCACTCGGCACCTCGGAAGTGTCGCCGCTTGAATTAACTTCCGCGTATGGTGTGTACGCTGCCAACGGCTCATATTCCGCACCATATGCAATCACGCGAATCGAGGGCAATGAAGGTCAAGTTATCGTATCATTTGAACCGGAGAAGAAGCAAGCCATTAAACCCGAAACAGCTTATATTATGACGGA
This sequence comes from Bacteroidota bacterium, assembly GCA_007128495.1. Lineage (GTDB taxonomy): Bacteria > Bacteroidota > Ignavibacteria > T3Sed10-11 > T3Sed10-11 > T3Sed10-11. The sequence continues at coordinate 5,583 of SKXH01000078.1, read as the reverse complement.
TATGCTTCGCGATGTTATCGATTATGGTACGGGCAGAACTGCGAAAGAATACATCAATTTTCCGGCCGCCGGTAAAACAGGAACCACACAAGGAAATGCAGACGGTTGGTTCATAGGATATACACCCGATCTTGTCGCAGGCGTATGGGTTGGTTTCGACGACAGCCGCGTTACATTGGGTACAGCCGACGGGATGGGTTCCAGAAGCGCACTGCCTATCTGGGCACGGTTTATGAAAAACACATATGAGGATAATTCAATCGGATTACGGGCAAGAGATTTTGAAGTGCCGTCAGGGATAGCCCGTGCAGCGCTCTGTGCCGAAACACTTCTCCTTTCAACCGACAACTGCCCTGAATATTTCGAAGAGGTACTCTACGAGACCGAACTCCCTGATGAATGCGATGAACATACTTCGTTCTTCCGGTCGGTGAAAAACTTTATATCAAGAATTTTTAAATAATCATTACAAAGGCGGGAGTCATCAACAAGGAACACCAATGACTCCTGCCCATTCCCAAACATCCAATCAATCATCTATAGTATAAATCCCTGCCTCATTCACTGCCCTTCACCACTTCACCGTTAACGATCACCGTTTTAACATTCGTTAGATACTCAAACGGATCGCCGTCGAATATGACAACATCGGCATCTTTTCCGGTTTCAAGCGATCCGACACGGTCATCAATACCGAGCAAATGAGCCGGGTCGATCGTTACCGATGATAGCCCTTTCTCAAACGGTAAACCATTTGCAACCGCTATAGCAGCTTCATAGTAAACCACCCTCGTTCTGGGAACATAGCTTTCATATCCGCTCTGGAAAACTACCGGTATGCCGGCTTCGTGTAATTTTGCAGCGGTTTCGAACGAAGCATTTTGTGCATCGCCGAAAGTACGTATCATCGTCGGATGGATAATAACGGCGATATCCTTTTCTTTAAGCTCATCCATTACAAGATATGCCTCGGAAGCTCCTGCAAGCACCGGTTTAAATCCAAACTCATCTGCAATCCGCAGGGCAGCCAGAATTTCAGTCGCAGTGTGGGCAGTAATTAAAGCGGTCAGATCACCGTTGAGAATTTTGACAAGCGTTTCGAGTTTTATATCGCGCGATGGACGCCGCTCGGGATCATTATTCTCCCGGCGTTGTGCATACTCTTGAGCTTTAATAAATTCTGACCGAAGCATCGCAATGCTTTTTGAACGTGTACCCGGCGTTGAAAAATTCGATGTCACACGCGGGCCGAGCGTAAAAACAACCATCCGTGATGAATCGATGATCGCTTCTTTATACGGTCCGCCTGTTTTCACGATCATTGTCTGTCCGCTTGAAAGCGCCCCCGGTGCGTGCCCCGTATGAAGGGTCGTAACTCCAAGTCCGAGTAGAAAATCTATCAATCCCTCCCGGGGATTATATGCGTCGATAGCACGCAACTCTGGCTGTACGGGATTAGACAATTCCAGTTGATCCTGATCGTGTTCGTAATTAAACATACCTGCAAGGCCGACCACCGACCGGGCATCTATAATTCCGGGTGTTACTACTTCTCCGGAATACACTTCATACTCTTCAGGTATTGTAATCTCATCCGCCGCTCCTACCTGTTCGATTGTTTTGCCGTCGATCAGAACTACTCCATTCTCAATTGGGTCTCCGTTCATCGTATATACAACATCACCTCGAATTGCGATCTGAGCATTGGCGCAAACCTGAACGCCGAGCAAACCTATTAACAATAGTACTATTCTCTGTAATTTCATCGTTCACCTCCAATATCGTGGTAATGGTGTTGCATTGAAGGATACACGCCGTACCCGCCGACAGCATATTTATAATCGTCAGGATCGGAACGGTCGTACACTTTTATACCGTCTATCCAGGTTTGTTCAATGTGTGTATAGACACTAAACGGATCGCCGGAGAGGACTACAAAATCGGCATCTTTCTCTTTTTCAAGAGAACCGATGCGGTCTTCCATCCCGAGCATACGTGCACCGGCTAGAGTCAATCCTTCAAGCGCTTTTTCTTTCGTCATACCGGTACGCACACCGATAGCTGCTTGTCGTAGAAACAATCGTGAATCGGTAATGGGGTCGTCGGTATGAAACGCTACATCGACACCCGCTTGCTCAAGATCGCGGGCATTTTCATAGATCAGGTTCACAGCTTCGAGTTTACCACCCGGTGAATCGACGAGTATTATAGAAGCAGGGATATTCGCTTCGGCTATCTCATCTGCAACTTTCCATCCCTCACTTACGTGATGGAGCACTACCCGGAAACCGAATTCATTTGCAAGCCGGATTACCGTCATTATATCATCGTGCCGGTGAGTGTGGTGGTGCACAATTCGCTTGCCTTCGAGTACTTCGACGAGTGTTTCCATCCGAAGATCGCGTGACGGAATCTTTTCGGTATCACCGTTTGCAGCGTTGATCTTTTCCCGGTACTCCTCTGCATTCAAATAGAGCTGACGTACGATGGCGGCAGACCGGGCGCGTGTTTGCGGAAACGGCGCTTCCCGGATTGGATTTGTGCCGTTCGCCATCTTCAATCCGCCGCAAATATCATCATTCACATCATCGCATAACAGCATATCATAGATTGTTCGTGCACGTCGTGTTTTTAAATAAACTGTCTGACCGCTCATAAGATGGCCGGAGCCGGGCATAATATTGATCGTTGTAATGCCACCTGCACGGGCACGCATAAAACTTTCGTGTTGTGCATCAATGGTATCGAGTATACGAACATCGGGATGTGTAGGAGCCGAACGGTCGCCCCCGTCACCCCGTCCGATGTGTGAGTGCGTATCGATCATACCGGGTACAATAACCTTATCACTCACATCGATTACATCCGCATCATCCGGTATCGTAACTGCATCACGCTCACCGATATCGCGAATGATACCTTCGTATACAACCAATACACCGTTTTCAATAGGATCACCGGCAACGGGATAAATCGTTGCACCGACAAAAGCAACAGGCGCCTCATCGCCTATCGCCGGGATGCCTATAATTAGTGTTAATGCAATAAGGAGAACTTTTTGCATGTAGGTAACCTCCATTATGGTATTAATTTATAGCAGGGTGTAATATATTTAATTCTGTCCATCATAATGACGAAACTCACGTTGTTTCTGCTTCATACTCACTTTCATACTCCAGCTCCGGTTCCTCAATTGCTCCCTGTCGCTGCAGATAGCGTGCGAGGTACCAGCAAAGCATCGCCCAGAATAAGCCAAAAGTCCATCCACCCAGCACATCGGTTGGATAGTGAACACCGAGAAATACCCGGCTAATGCCAACGATAAAGACGACAAACAGTGTTAAACTTATTGTGTATATGCGTATTTTATTTGATGTTTCCAACCGTGTCAGTAAAGCGGCAAGTGTGAAATAAATAACAGCCGACATCATTGAATGTCCGCTCGGAAAACTTGGCGTCGTCTCGGTCATTAGATGAGGCACCACCTCAGGACGTGGTCTGATAAAATAGAACTTGAGTATTAAACTCATCAACAATCCAGATACCGTCGCAATAATCACAAGCGCTAACGATCGGTAACTTTTTTGCAATATAAGATATCCTATTACACCGAGCGAGATAAGAATGAGAACGGGAGCTCCTCCGAGCGCAGTCACATCGCGCATGAAATCTTTGAGCCAATCCGGTCCTCGTAGTTGGTGCATATCGTCGGCATGACGGAGTGCAATTAAAATACTTTCATCGAATTGTTGTATGCGCCCGCGGTCGAAAAGATCGCTCACACCGAGAACCGACCAAAATATAAAAAAGATGAAAAAAACAACAAAAAGGTAAACTATGTCATAACGGAAAATCCCTTTTGCTCCGGGGAAATAACGGGAATGAATTATTTTCAATGTATTGCCTTTTCTTCCTTACGTGTTATATTACTCTATGATTAATTTTTGAGGTTGAAAATCGGGCCAGTCATACACATCCGCAACGGCCCGGAGCACTTCATTGATCAATTCACCACCGTTGTCGGAATTCGTCATAATGATAACACCTTTACCCGAATTCGCATAGGCAATGAATTGAGCCCGATAGCCATGGTTCGCACCGCCATGACTGAAGAAAGGATCACGTTTACTTCCACCGATTCGAAATCCAAGTCCCCAACCGTTTTCACCGGGGGTTAACATTGTCCGGGTCATCTCTACCGACAACAGCCCGCTTGACGTGCCATTAATTATTTCCTGGATAGTAATTGCAAGTCTTGCAAGATCGGAAGGTGTTGTCCACAGACCCGCAGCCGCTAATTCAGGATAAATATGCCATTTACCTTCAACTACTGAGCCGCCGTCAAGGTGGCCGGAAGCCGTACGCGCTGCATTGAGCTCAGAGAGGGGCTGCTCGAATGTACTCGACTGCATATCGAGTTCATCCAGAACATCCTGCTGTACAAAATGAGAAAATGATTCGCCGGTTACATCATCAATAAGTTGTTGAAGCACTGTGTATCCACCGCCGGAGTACCGCCACATTTCACCTGGTTCAACATCGGTATACACCGAACCTGTGTTTGCCGGAAAGCGACCATTAAGAATTTCGGAAACAGTTGGCAGCACCTCGTCTTTTGAATATCCGGGAAAACCATGGACAGTCAACCCCGACGTGTGATTTAATAATTTTCGAACGCTTACATGATTGTTTATGGTATTTCTATTATCCGGTATTTTCCAGGTAGTCAGATAGTCGTTCACATCGTCGTCGAGCTCAAGTACACCATCTTCAACCAATATCAGTGCGGCGATAGCAGCAACCGGTTTGCTGATCGATGCGGCTTGAAACAACGTGCTGTCGGTTACAGTGGTTTCACCCCCGGTTTCAACCAAACCATAAGCTCCACACCATTCAACCTCACCGTTATTAATAACAGCAATACTCATACCCGGAACGTTATAATATTCCATCCTTTCACCGATCGTATACCGCTCCGGTTCGCTTCCTTCTATAAAATACGGTGTCAGCAGCCCGTTTTCTACCTGCTGCTGTCTATCCGCCGTCGATAGCTCAGCGGATTGGTCCTGAGCACAGGCAGGTGAATGCACCGCTACAAAAATAAGAAAAATGAAATGCAGCGGTTTTATTATATTAATATTTCTGTTGAACCATAAATTCATTAGCAACAAATATAATAAAATTAGAAGAATTATACACATCCGGTTGGATATATACCCACTTTTTTGTAAATTCAGGATCGTGCAAATTAACGACAGAATATACGGCCGAATTGAGATCAACGATAAGGTCTTGCTTGCGCTGATCGATACACTGCCCGTCCAGCGACTGAAGGGTATCAATCAGGCGGGCGCTTCACAATACGTGATCGCAGGAAAGACCGTCACACGGTACGAGCACTCTCTCGGCGTTATGACATTGCTCCGAAAACTGGGTGCATCACTCGAAGAACAAATAGCGGGTCTGCTTCACGATGTCCCCCACACTGCTTTTTCACATGTCATAGATTTTGTTTTCCCGAGCGATGATCATGCATATCATGAGAAATTTCACTCCGATATTATCTTAAACTCCGAAATTCCG
>SKXH01000244.1 GCA_007128495.1 Bacteroidota bacterium | reverse complement strand
TATGAGGGAATAAAACGGGAGGTATATTTCTATGAATACGGCGACAAAACTATTTGGGGAGTTACCGCGTATATGATTCAACTGCTTCTCCGGTGTATTCAGGATACGTATAATCCAAACACTTAAATAACCTGCTTTGTACCTGCAAGAGACATATCCACGTCTGGTGTATATGAATGAGACCTGTCAGATTCTTGATTGGTACGCGGAAAGACGACAACATGTTCAACCTCAAGCTGAACGCGCACGCGGGTACCGGTATCGAACAATAATGTGGATGGCTGGTCGCTGTGCAACACCGTACCGCCGTCTAATTTTACCATATATGAATTTATCGAACCGCGGAATGTTCGCTGAAGTATCTCGCCGTTTGTATGCTCAGTCCCGGGTAATATCTTCACATCGTCAGGGCGTATCATAACTTCCACTTCAGCTCCCTCGGGTACCTTTGAATAGCTCGGAAAAAGGCCGAGGTCCGTCTCTACGACACCCGCCTGCACAATTGTACCCGGTAAAAAATCCGCCTCACCGACAAAATCGGCAATGAATCGCGTCAATGGTGTATGATAAATTTTTTCCGGTGTATCAAATTGTTCGAGTTTACCGTTTTGGAGCACACCAACCTTGTCGGCAAATGCAAAAGCTTCTTCCTGATCGTGAGTGACGAAAATCGTCGTTGTTTCGGTTGCCCTCAAAATATTCTTCACTTCGACCCGCATCTGTTCCCGGAGATCTGCATCCAGATTGCTGAATGGTTCATCGAGAAGCAGTACCTTCGGTCTTGGGGCAAGAGCGCGGGCAAGCGCCAACCGCTGCTGTTGTCCGCCCGATAATTCATGTGGATAGCGGTTTCGGAAATCATATAAGCCAACTAGCGACAGCATGAATTTGATAGTGTCATTATGCTTGCGCGCTTTCGAGTTAAAGCTAAACCGCACATTTTCCCATACATTGAGGTGCGGAAAGAGTGCATAATCCTGAAATACAATTCCTACATTTCGTTTTTCCGGCGGTATAGAATAATCGGGACTCGATACGGTCCGGCCGGCAAGACAAATTTGTCCTTCGTGGTGATGCTCAAACCCTGCAATCAGCCGGAGTGTTGTGGTTTTCCCGCATCCACTCGGCCCGAGAAATGCAAGTATCTCACCGTAATCGAGATCAAAGGAAAGATTCGAAACCGCAGGGACATCCTGCCCCGGAAATGTTTTGGTGACATTTCTTAGCTTTAAATATTCACACCATTCAGGAACTTGCATACAGTGCGGTTGTTGTTTTTTGTGTAGATGCTCTTACTTTTATTTAGACTTAATCTAAATATACGAATTACACCGGCGGAAATCAAGTAAGACCGGAGAGTCTTAATTATCAGAAAAATAATTATAACGTTAAGTGTTACGCCAAAAGTTTAATGCAATCTATTAAAAAGATGGAAATTTTTATATTTTTTTAATACCTTTTAGTAATGCAAAATATATACTTTATATCCGACATACACTTCGGATTACACAGCAAAGAAGTAGAGCGAAAAAAAGAACACCGTCTTTTCTCATTTTTCGATGAGATTAAGGGCGATGCAAAGGAATTATATATTCTGGGTGATTTGTTCGATTACTGGTTTGAATACAAACACGTAATTCCGAAGGGGTTTCACCGGATTTTAACCCAGCTCGAACAATTGACCATCAATAATATTGCCGTGCATTTACTTGTGGGAAATCACGATTTCTGGCTCGGAAAACGTTTTACCGAAGAAACCGGTGTACAGGTGTATTATGAACCGGTTGAGATGATATTGCACGGAAAACGTTTCTATTTACATCATGGTGACGGTTTGAATGATGCCGATAAAGGGTACCGGTTGATGCGATCGATATTAAGGAATAAAACAAATCTATTCCTTTATCGCCTCCTCCACCCCGATCTCGGTATCGGACTTGCAAGGAGAGCATCGAGGACCAGCCGCAATAATCACTCTGAAAATGGTCACGTTCAGGAACAGGAGTCGCTCAGGAAATTTGCCCGACAAAAATTAACGGAGGGATACGATTATATTATTATGGGGCACGATCATACGCCGGAACAATTAACGGTTGATAATCGTCTTTATATTAACCTGGGCGATTGGATCACACACAATACATATGCCCTCTTCGACGGTAACGACGTTACTTTAGAGTATTGGAACGAAACAAAGGAATCGGTGGTATAAATGAACAATAATTATAGTTCGCCGGATATGGATCGTTATTTCAACGATCCCGAGTACAGAAAGAATTTTACGAAAATGAAGATGAAGCGAACTGAACCCTGGTACAAGCGGCATTGGAAGATTTTATCGGGAGCCGGGATCGTTATACTCGGCGGCGGTATTTTCTTTATTATATTTCTGTTTTCAGGACTCCCTTCACTCGAGCAGCTTGAAAATCCGCGCCCCGAACTATCGACCCGCGTCTATTCAATAGACGGAGAAGTTCTGGACCGCTACTTCATTATTAACCGCAGCAGTGTTACACTCGATGAGGTTCCCGAGGATTTCATTAATGCACTTATTGCAATGGAGGATAGAAAGTTCTTCAATCACTGGGGAATTGATATCGACCGTATTGCAAAACAGATGATAAAGAACTTTACCAGTCTCAGCGTCCGGGGCGGTGCCAGTACAATAACGCAGCAAGTGGCTCGCAACCTTTATCTTACGCAGGAATTTTCGTGGACGAGAAAACTCCGCGAAGCGATAACAGCAATACAAATTGAACGAACGTATACAAAACAAGAAATCCTTGAGATGTATGCGAACATTGCTTTCTTCGGACGGGGCACATTCGGCATCGCCTCCGCTACTCAGATGTACTTCGACAAAACGCCGGATGAACTTACGCTGTCCGAATCTGCATTATTAATCGGACTCCTGCCGGGGCCGGCACTCTATGATCCGTTTAATCATCCGGAACGTGCAGAACGCAGGCGGAATTTGGTCCTTTCGGTTATGCACGACCAGGGGCTTATCTCCGAACAAGAATACCTTGAAACCCGCAATGAGGAAATTTTCCTTCGCGAACGGGAATTACACGCCGTAACCGGTATAGCCCCCCATTTTGTTGAACACGTTCGCCGCGCACTCTCGCAATTAGCAGAAGAGTACGGATTCGATATTTATCGCGATGGTTTGAATGTCTACACAACACTCGACAGCAGAATGCAGAAACACGCGAACAATGCTGTCAATGAACATCTGAAAAGTTTTCAGGAAAATTTCGATAATACCTGGAACTGGAATACCAGACGGAATCAGGAGATCCTCAATGTTGCAATCGACCGGCATGTTCGTGACCATGAAGACTACCGGAGGACAAATTCACCCGATGAACGCGACAGCATTCGCACTGCCCTAGTAAACGATACCACTTTCGTCAATGAGGTGAAGCGAAAAACAAAACAAGTTGAAACCGGATTCGTTGCCATCGATCCTTCAACCGGACATATTCTTTCAATGATTGGAAGTTCGGATTCACGCACCACACGTCACGGATTGAACCGTGCGGTACAGATACGTCGTCAAT
>SKXH01000253.1 GCA_007128495.1 Bacteroidota bacterium | reverse complement strand
GCAACTCCTGGCTTTTTCACGCAGACAGGTCATTAAACCGGTACCGGTAAACATCAATGCGATTATAGAAGCCATGGATGCATTGTTATATCGCGTTGTGGGAGAGAATGTAAAATTTGAAACATTCTTTGAAGACGATATAGGTACCATAGAGATTGATCCCGCATTGCTTGAACAAATAATTATGAATCTTGTCATTAATGCGCGGGACGCAATGCCCGACGGCGGTACCCTGACGATAGAGACATTTAATACGGAATTGAGTTCTGATTATGTGGAGACCTACCACGATGTGGTGCCCGGGAAATATGTGGCATTGGCGATAAGCGATACCGGCATCGGTATTGCGCCGGAAATACGGGATAAGATCTATGAGCCGTTCTTTACTACGAAAGAAAAAGGTAAAGGAACAGGTCTCGGACTCTCGACGGTATACGGAATTGTCAAGCAAAGCGGGGGGCACGTTGCGTGTTATAGTGAGATCAACAATGGTACAATTTTCAAAATCTATTTTAAACGCGTTGAGAAAGAGGTGGTGGCTGCACCGGTACAGAAACCTGTTTCAGATGGAGAGTATCCGAGAGCAAAGAACGAAACGGTCTTGATCGTGGAGGATGAAGGTTCGGTCAGGCGGTTTTGTAATAATGTATTGACGGATCTCGGCTATACGGTAATCGAGGCGAAAGATGGTAAAGAAGCGCTGAAAATTTCTCAAAACCAATTGCAGAATATCGATCTGTTGATTACCGATATTATGATGCCCGGCATAAATGGAAAAGAGCTTGCAGACAAGCTATGCAATAAAAAAGAAAATTTGGAGGTTATCTTTATCTCGGGATATACGAATGATGTTATTGTAAACCGCGGTATTCTTGAACCGGATATAACGTTTATCCAAAAACCGTTCTCGGCAAAAACGCTTTCGGTGCATGTTCGGGAAGTGCTTGACGGCGAAAAGACCGGCTCCGGTGATGTAGACGGCTAAAAAACCAGATCGTATATGTTACGTATCCCGATCGATTCAATTGCATAAAATGGTTCGCCGTAATGTACACCGATACGGTTTCCGTAGTACCGCATACGTGTTTCCATAAACTGCATGAAATCGGGGCGGCTCAGAATCGTCTCGGGTTCCGTGCTATGAGGATTATGAAACTGCGATTCGTATGCTTTAATTGCCTCCATCCGGATATCATACACATCCGAAATATCCACGATGAAGCTCGGTTCAAATTCGTATTTTTGCATGAAATGATAGCAGATTTTCGGACGATGGGGTTCGAGCATCGTTCCGTCTTCATCCTCGGTTGGTATTTTTGCTAAACCGGAATAAAACCACGCGTCCCGTGAAAGACGGTGAGCACGCTCGTGGTCGGGATGCCGCTCGAGCCAGTGGGGAATGAGCAATACATCGGGCTTATACTTCCGGATAACCCGGATGAGACGTGTTTTATTCACATGACCGGTGGTGAACTTCCCGTCGTAAAATTTTAAGTTCTCCCGGACGGTCAGTCCGAGTATTTTAGCCGCTTTTTCCGCCTCCTGTAAGCGTATCTCTGCCGAACCGCGGGTTCCCATTTCACCCTGCGTAAGATCGACAACACCTACCTTTTTCCCTTGTTTTGTAAGTTTGGCGATCGTTCCCCCGCACGATAATTCTATATCATCGGGATGAGCTGCTATTGCAAGTACATCGAGTTTAGGATAGTTCATACAGATATTGTAAAATTAATAATTCCTATTTTTAAGTTGCGAGACTATACCGTGAAAGTCAACGGAATAAAAATGGTCGCTGTGATAGTTAACACTTTTAAAAGCTCGTTAGTTTAATATCGAGCATTCCCGTAAGGATATCCCGCATTGGTTCAATGGTGTCGATAAAAGTGCCGGGAGGAAATCCCGGTTTATCGTACCCGGCTGGTTAGCTTTCTCATACGTTAGCCCGGTCCTCAACTTTTTTACCGAAGAAATATACAATCCCGAACAACAACCCGATTCCGACTGGTAATGATATCCAGGGTGATACTCCGTATGCGGTCGGAATGTCTCCTATTATCATACCGACAAATGCAGCAGCGAGTGCATACGGTAATTGTGTTCTCACGTGATCGATATGATCGCAGGCGGACGCCATTGAACTCAGAATGGTCGTATCCGATATCGGTGAACAGTGATCGCCGAACACCGCGCCGGCGAGCACCGAGCTTACTGTTCCATACAGAATGGTTGCCTGGTGTGCTACCTCCAAGCCGGCATCGACACCGAGTGCATAGCTAAGCGGTATAACAATGGGCATGAGTATCGCCATCGTGCCCCAGCTTGTTCCGGTTGCAAATGCAGTCAGCGCTGCAATGATGAATGTCAGAACCGGTATCCAGCGTGGATCGAGAACTTCCCGTAGTATTTGAACAAGATAATCTGCAGTGTGTAACTCTTCGGTCACCATACCGATTGACCAGGCGAGCGTTAAAATAACCACGGCGAGCAGCATCGATTTCAAACCATTGAACCACGCATCAAGTGCTTCTTTCAATTTCATGATTCTCTGACTTACACTCATGATTATCCCGACCAGACATCCCGAAAAAGACGCCCAGATCAAAGCGGCATACGAATCCGAGTTACCGATAATATCCCCGATTGTATAGGTAGTTTCGCCTGCTTCTTGCAGTGCCTGTACTCCCGTATTGTACAACCCGAAACAAGCTACTACCAGTACGGTGACAACGGGAACGATTCCATTGTACCAGCGTGCGGGTTTGTTCGTATCAAGAACTTCAGACTCGGTAAGATCTTCGGGGAGTTCCGCGCCGTCTCGCATCAGTTTGCCTTCAAAACGGGATCGGCGCTCGGCACTTAACATCGGACCGAAATCCCTGCCGGAAAGCGAGATGAAAAGAGCAAAGAAAAGTGAAAATATAGAATAAAAGAAATACGGGATTGAATGAAGGAAAATGGAATACGCATCCTCCGCCCAGGGAATTTGTGTTATACCGCGTTCAATAAGACCTACCTGATAGCCGATCCAGGTAGAAATAAAAAACGTGCTTGCAACCGCTGCGGCGCCGGTATCCACAAGATATGACAATTTTTCCCGCGAGATTTTTAATTTATCCGTGATGGGGCGCATAAGATTGCCCCGTATGAGAACGTTTGCGTAATCATCGAAAAAGATCATAAAGCTCAGTAGCCACGTCGAGAACTGTCCGCCGCGGGCAGTTTTTGCATACCTCGTAATAACATTTGCAATACCGACCGTGCCGCCGTTTCGCGAGATAATCCCGACAAGTCCGCCGAACATCAACGTAAAAATGATGATCATAATATGACTCGGGGAGGATAAAGCATTCACGACAAAATGGTCAACGACACGGTATATTCCGCCGAGTATATCGTATTCATAAATAAAGACGGCACCGAGCCATATGCCGGCAAACAATGATATGATCACCTGCCGGAGGAGGATTGCCAGACCTATTGCCAGCAACGGCGGTAGGATGCTCAGAATGCCGGGGATCGAGCGTAAATCGTGCGATGAGCGAATATTATGCTCGCGATCGTAAACTTC
>SKXH01000005.1 GCA_007128495.1 Bacteroidota bacterium | reverse complement strand
GTCAGTGTCTGGTCAAAGGCAATACCCGAATTCGCGAGGCAAAAGATGATATTTTTATGCTTCAAGATTCCTTGTGGCTATCAAATGATATCGTGAAGCAGAGTCAATATGTTTTACGCGACTCATTCGGAGAGTTTGATGCGGAAGAAAAGTTTTCTGTAGACCGTGATGAACTTATCGCAATGCCGGGTTGTCACGGCCGCGAAATACAGCTCGGATTGCAACTGCCAAGCGAATGTCCGATGTTTGCGACACATTGTAAACCGGATTCACCGGTTGGTCCGGCAATGCTTTCATATGAAGGATTATGTAATACGTGGTATCACTCATCATATAGGTTCAAACTACCCAAAGATATGTAAAGCTGTAGACATAAGGAGATATAATTATGCTTAATTTTCCGGTATGGGAAATCCCCCATCTCGGCGGGGGAATGCTTATTGCAATCGTTGCGACGATTCATGTTTTTATAGCACATTTTGCTATCGGAGGCGGACTGTTTTTGGTTATGACCGAGCGGAAAGCGTATAAAGAAAACGATGATAGAATTCTTGATTATGTGCAGAGGCATTCACGCTTTTTTCTTCTTTTAACGCTTGTACTCGGTGCTATGACCGGTGTGGGGATATGGTTTACCATCGGTTTGGTTTCGCCCGCCGCAACCTCGAGTTTGATCAATATATTTGTGTGGGGATGGGCGATAGAATGGGTATTCTTTTTTGTCGAGATAGCGGCTATCATTATTTATTTTTATACCTGGCGTAAATTGCAGCCGAAAACTCACCTTGCAATAGGGTGGATTTACTTCATAGCCGCCTGGATGAGTTTATTTGTCATTAACGGGATCGTAGCATTTATGCTTACACCCGGAGCGTGGGTAGAAACGCGCTCATTCATTGACGGATTTTTTAATCCTACATACTGGCCGGCGCTTGTATCCCGTACGCTTGTATGTTTTGCGCTTGCTGGTATCTATGCAATTCTTACCGCATCGGTTTTCAAGGACAGGGAACTTCGGGGCAAAATGGTGCGGTACGCTGCCCGATGGAGCTTACCGTCGCTCTTCTTGTTGCCGCTGTCGTTGTATTGGTATTACGCAGCGCTGCCCGATGTCGCCCGTGAAATATTAACCGGCGGCTTACCGTTTATTTACGATACTGCAGTTCTCAGTGTTGTTGCAGGGGGTACATTGTTCTTGCTCGTGTTGATAGCTGCCTGGCTTTTTCCGGCACGGGTTCCCGTTGCATATTCAATTTTATTATTATTGGTCGGTTTTACGGTAATGTTCTCCGCAGAACGGGTCCGTGAGGCAATCCGCAAACCGTATGTCCTCTACGATTATATGTATACCCATTCGGTACTCAAAGGAGAGCAAGAAAATCTTCGTGAAGAAGGGATTTTAAATGCATGGGGATGGGGGAAATACAATGAAGTCACCGATGAAACAATGATCCGTGCCGGCAAGGATGTATTCCGTGCACAATGTATGGCGTGTCATACCATCGGCGGGTATAATGATGTTCTCAAACTTACTGAGGATTACACGGTGGATGATATCGAAATTATCGTGCTCGAGCTCGATCAATTTCGCGGATATATGCCTCCGTTTGCCGGGTCGTTTGACGAAGCCCGTGCAGTAGCTGAATATCTCACGCAAATAGAAGAAGAACGTTCCGAAGAATTAACCACTATTCGAAGCGGGAGGTGAACAATGTTTGAAACAGTCGTTCCACAAATAGATCCGATTGCAGTGCCGGCCCCGGTCTGGCTTATTCAATTCTTATTGATGTTTACGTTTATACTGCATTTACTGGCAATGAATTTTGTACTCGGCGGCGGGATAATTGCTGCGGTAAGCGAAATCAAGGGACGCCGGTCGGGAGTACAACACCATTTTGAATTGTCGAGACGATTGAGTAAGGGACTTCCCATTGCGTTGGCCTTTACAATTAATTTAGGTGTCCCGCCGCTTCTTTTCCTGCAAGTTATGTATGGACACTTTTTCTATACATCTTCCATCATAATGGCATGGCCCTGGTTGTCGGTAATCTTATTTGTAATACTGGCATATTACGGCTATTATCTGTACAATTTTCGCTTTGAAAAGTTATCCGGTACTCGATTTTGGGTAGTCGGGGGATCTGCGTTCTTCTTGACAATCGTTGCGTTCCTGTACACCAATAACATGACGCTGATGTTAACGCCTGCTACGTGGAAAGAAGTTTACGTCGGCTCTGCAAGCGGTGCTTTTTTAAATCTCGGAGAGTTAACTCTTGTGCCGCGGTTTCTGCACTTCTTCATTGCCGCACTTGCTGTCGGCGGGCTGGTCGTTATTCTTTATGGACTGGCAAAACAAAAGACCGAGCCGGAATTTTCTAAATGGGCAATTAAATACGGTATCTGGTGGTTTCTCATACCGACCTTCACTCAGTTCATTGTCGGCGTAATTTTCCTCATCACGCTTCCCCGTGATGTTATGCTGCTTCTGATGGGAGGCAGTATCACCGGTACTGTATTTTTCCTCATTGCTATTATGGGCGCCATTGCATCGGTGATGATCTTCCTGTTATCGCTGCAGCGTGATGAACCCAAACCTTTGTTGTATGCAGGTTTTGCCGTCTTATTGGTAACTATAATATCAATGGTATTTGTGCGTGATGTTGTACGCAGCGGTTATATAGCAGAATATTTTACGCTCGATCAACTGCAAGTTGAGCCGCAAACCGGAATTATTCTGCTCTTTTTCCTGTTATTCATTGGAGGCCTTGGAATAGTGGGATGGATGTTACAGAAGACCACACAATCCGTTAAAGCATAATTGGAATTAATACAAATGGATAGAAATACAACTCTCGAATTACTTCACGGATACACCAAAGATAAGAGTCTGCGAAAACACGCATACAGCGTCGAAGCCGCAATGCGGTACTATGCCCGTAAGTTCGGTGAGGACGAAGAACATTGGGGGATAACCGGTCTCATCCACGATTTCGACTATGAAAAGCATCCGACTGAAGAAGAACATCCGTATGTCGGAGTGAAGATACTCGAAGAGAGGGGATATCCCGAGGACACCCGGCGTGCAGTGCTCGGGCACGCACCGTATACTGGTGTTCCGCGAGATACCTTGATGGCGAAAACACTCTTTGCTGTCGATGAGCTCACCGGTCTTATCACTGCCGTGGCGCTGGTCAGGCCGAGCAAAAAACTTGAGGAAGTCAAAGTATCGTCGGTAAAGAAAAAGATGAAGGATAAGGGATTTGCCCGGCAGGTCAAGCGCGAAGAGATCCGGCAGGGTGCAGAGGAACTCGGAGTCGACCTCGATGAACATATTGGAAATGTGCTCGAGGCAATGAAAGAAATAGCGGATGATTTGGAATTGTAGCAGCTATAATTCCCAGCGAGGATGATTTCGCCCGAAAGATAACGGATGGGGGAATACACAAAAATTATTTTTTCCCGGAAGGAATTTCTATGAAACACCTGCAAGACAAGAATGTTTTAATTTTTGCTGAAGATGTCTACGAAGACCTTGAATTGTGGTATCCGTATTACCGGTTGATAGAAGAGGGCGCAATGGCTACTATTGCCGCTCCCGAAAT
>SKXH01000079.1 GCA_007128495.1 Bacteroidota bacterium | reverse complement strand
TGGTGGAGAAGTTCGGCGATGAACATGCCGGGCGTATTCAAACCGGCGTGCAGCAGGTTGCCGATCGCTGGCGCAGTGATGACGGTTCCGAAGAGGAGTTCGAGACATTCTGTCTTGAGAATTTTTATCATGAACAGGAAAAACTCGATATGGTGTTTGACCGTTATCAAACGAATCTCGAAGCACTGTACGGCAATCTGCATCGAATTTACCGTCAGTTTATGTGGCATCTGCATGTCGATACCGGTCCGGTACTGCCCCTCGATCGGATGTTCGGCGAGTATGACGTCTATGCACACGTCGGTGAAGATCTGTTCCGGTCGAAAATCGCATTTACCGCATTGTTGAACTATCCGGTATATACACTTGAAGAAAAAATTGAAAAAGGAGACAATTGGTCGAGGCGGAAATGGGCTGAGGCGCGTCTCGCCGATCAGTTTTTAAACAGGATCCCGGCCGAGGTCAATCAAAAGCGGAGTGAGATCAGAACACGTGCCGATAATTATATTGCAAACTATAATATTTATATGAATAATCTCGTCGATGACGAGGGGAACCGGTTGTTCCCGGAAGGTATGCGACTTATCAGTCACTGGGGATTGCGTGATGAACTGAAAGCGCAATATGCCAACCCCGACGACGGACTCGAGCGGCAGCGCATGATTTATCAGGTCATGCAGCGGATTATTGCACAGGAAATACCCAAAATAATGGTCGATAACGACGAAGCCGACTGGAATCCTTACACAAACGAAGTATGGAAATCCGGAACACAGGATCCTGCCGATGCATCGCCCGAACCGAATACACGGTATGAACATTTCTGGCGGGTATTTGAAGGTGAGAAGGGAATCGATGAATACACGCCGGATAATCCCACGCTTATCGACCGGCGCTTTAACCGGCATCGTGAAATACTCGAAGAAGAAGTTGAAGCAATGCTCAAGGAAGTACTGACCGCGCCGGTACTTAATGACATTGCCCGGCTCATCGAACGCCGTCTCGGCCGCGATCTCGAACCGTTTGATATATGGTATGATGGATTTAAAGAGCGCGGTCAATTTCCCGAGGGCAAGCTTGATGACATTGTGCGTGAGCGTTTTCCGGATCCCGAATCGTTCGAAGAGCAGCTTCCCGACATTCTGAAAACACTCGGCTTCAGTCCCGAGAGAGCCGGGTATCTATCGGAACGAATCACAGTCGATCCGTCACGGGGAGCCGGTCACGCAATGGGTGCGCGTATGGAAGGTGATAAAGCACATCTTCGTACCCGTATTCCTGAAGATGGCATGAATTACCAGGGATTCAACATAGCTATACACGAGTTGGGACATAATGTCGAACAGGTGTTTACACTCGAAGATGTTGATTATTATATGTTACGCGGTGTTCCGAATACCGCCTTTACCGAGGCCTTCGCGTTTGTATTCCAGTACCGGGATCTCGATGTGCTCGGACTTGCATCCGATGATCCGCAGAGCGAAGCAATGCGTGCACTCAACGATATGTGGATGACGTATGAGATAGCCGGCGTTTCACTGGTTGATATGCGTGTGTGGCGGTGGATGTATGATAATCCCGAAGCGGGTCCTGAACAATTGCGGGATGCCGTACAGGAAATCGCTGCCGATGTGTGGAATGAATTCTATGCTCCGGTATATGGTGTTGAGGATGTATCGCTTTTATGTATCTATTCACACATGATAAGTCTCGGCATGTATATTCCCGACTATGCTATAGGCCATGTCATTACATCGCAATTTGAAGAATACTTCAAAGACAGAGATCTCGCTTCTGAAATGGAGCGTATGTGTGTGCAGGGAAATCTGGCGCCGCAGTTATGGATGGAAAAAGCTGTAGGTTCTCCCATCACTGCACAACCGATGATCGAGGCGGCTGAACGGGCAGTTGAAATATTGGATTAAAAAGTAGAATTCGCTTTAAGACATTGAATAAAACGACAGAGGATCCTGTGATATATGTACAGGATCCTTTGGTTTGCTGTGGATGTTTTGTGATTCCTTCGATATTTGGGGCTTTAGCCCCGTTGTTCTCGGGACTAAAGTCCCTAAACGTTGTAGTTACTTCATTTTTCCCCCCGACTTAAAAGTCGGGGCTATAGACATCACCTTTTTATCGATTTTGACTAAATAATACAAATTTTATCTATTAAGTTGACGCCAATGCGTATAGCGGGACTTTCGGTTACTTTTTTTTTGCTCACGAGACTGTGTGGAAACTATTTAGCATTATAATTTAATGTAAAGGCGAAATTATTTTCGCCAACGATTTCGATAGAAATCGTTCATTTATGAACATACTTTTAGTCCGGCTTCGACGGACTACGCCAAAACCCGATAGCTATCGGGTTTGGCTCTTACATAAATTTACTTTTTTCACACAACCTCTCGTCCAAAAAAAGTAACAATACGTTAGAAATAGTTGATAAAATTATTTATGGCTATCGTCCATCTTAAGGTTTAGAATTCAAAGTTATACCCTTATATTTCTGCTTTGAAATACAGTTGGTAATTTAAATAGAATTACGTGATTTTAGCTTTCGGTATATTTATTTTGGACACCAGTGATAATAGATGAAATCAAACAAACAACCTACCACTAACATACCGGTTCACTACATAATCCGGCGGTATCTTATGTTCCAGATCCCCGGAATATTAATACTGATCATTCTTGCATTGTTTTTCCACTATATCGTAGAGGTGCCTGCTTGGTCAATATGGCTGCTGGCCGGGGCGTGGTTAATAAAAGAATTGATAACGGTTCCATTCACCTGGCGGTTGTATATCCGCCCGCGATTGAGTCCCACCGAATTAATGCTCGACCAGGAAGGCATAGCTATAAATAAACTCGACCCCGATGGATTCGTCCGGTTTAACAGCGAGATATGGCAAGCTGAAGCTGTCGATCCGCATACGGTTATCGAGAAAGGTGAAACCGTTAAAATACGGGATATACGCGGGATGCGGCTGATTGTTGAAAAAAATAATTAACCGTTTATAGTACGATGCGTATACCGATAAGTGCGCTAATAAACGTTAATGAATCGGTTTCGGTATTTATCGAATTATATTTTACATTTGCATCGATTTGAAAATCCGGATTGAGAAATAGCAATACGCCGCCGCCTGCGCCAAAGCCGATATCGGAACCGGAATCGGAACCGGTTTCGCCAGCGAACGTTTCTTCCCAGGAAACAAAGTGTATCCCTGCTTCCAGAGAAGCATAAGGAGAGGTCGATCCTGGCAGTAAATAATATTTTAATCCGCCAAGGAGTGGTATGGCGGTTAACGAGCTCTCGAATGTTTCTTCAATACCGTTTGCAATCTCTTCAGTTGCGCTCCACCGGTAATATGCCGTGGATAAATTTATACCAAGTGAAGGTATGATCATGTACTCGATGTTGCCGGCAAATCCTATGCCGGTATCGTAGAGATCATCAAGGAAGCCCGTCGGGATTGTTAAGCCGCCCCATCCGGTTATGCTGAGTTTGTCTTCTGCATTGGATATATTGGTAACAACGATAAGAGTAAATACTATTAGAAGGAGACGTTTCATGGTTATATCCTTTTTATTTATAT
>SKXH01000112.1 GCA_007128495.1 Bacteroidota bacterium | reverse complement strand
GGTTTGTACTTGGGGTTTTCCCTGTGCGAAGGAGTTTTCAGTTATCGTAACAAACATAGAAATGATACAAGCAGATAATAAAACAAATTTGTACATAATAGATCCAAGATTACTGATTAAAGATACCGGGTAATTAACTTCCCGTATGTGCAATATACTAAAATTTTTCTTATATTTAAATTTACTGCTATATATCGAGGTACAGAAGCGCTGTTCTTAAGTTTTTCACGCTGCGTTTTTCCTCAAAGACAATTCAAGACTGCAATTGGAGATTTAAACATGAATAATAAAATAACAGCTTTTATCCCGTATAACGGGTTCAGCCACACTCAGACCACCGTTAATAATCTTAAATCGTCACCGTTAGTCGATGAAATCTACGTACTCTCACAGGGCGATGTACCTATTGAAAATTGTACTCCACTTCAAATCGACACTCTCTTCAGCGCCGGAACGCTCAGAAAGATAAACGACCATACCAAAACAAATTATGCACTTTTCCTGTTACAGGATACATTGATTGAACCGGGACAATTTTGCATTGAGCGGTTTCACCAGGTAGCCGGATATACGGGAGCCGGCATCACCTACTCTGACTATCATACTAAAAAGGGAGATACCGGTATGCCATCGCCGGTTATCGATTATCAGACCGGCAGCGTTCGCGACGACTTCAATTTCGGGCCGCTTGTCTTCCTTCGAAAAGATGCTCTCGATAAAGCCGTGAATTCCTTAAACGAATCGTTTATCTATGCGGGCTGGTATGGCGTACGGCTTGCCATATCACGCGACAATCCTGTTCTGCGTATACCGGAATTTTTATACACAACCGTCGAAGTCGATACACGCAAATCCGGTGAGAAAATATTCGATTATGTGGATCCTAAAAACCGGGACGTCCAGATCGATATGGAAAAAGCTTTTACCGATCATCTCAAACATATCGGCGCCTATCTTGAACCGACGTTTAATGATGTAAAAGATACCGCTGATAAATTCCCGGTTGAAGCATCGGTTATTATCCCCGTACGCAATCGTAAGAAAACGATAAAAGACGCAGTTGAATCGGTCCTTAAACAAAAACCCGATTTCGATTTTAATTTAATCATCGTCGATAATTACTCCAGCGACGGTACCACCGATATACTCAAAGAATTCGTGAAGAAAGATAAACGTGTAATCCATATCATTCCCGAACGGACCGACCTTGGAATCGGGGGATGCTGGAATGTAGGAGTCCATAGTGAACACTGCGGGGAATACGCAGTGCAGCTTGACAGCGACGATGTCTATAAAGATGAAACAACTTTGCAAAAGTTAGTTGACGTATTTCATAATGAAAATTGCGCGATGGTTATCGGCAGTTATATGATGACCGATTTCAACTTACAACAAATCCCGCCCGGTATAATCGACCACCGTGAATGGACTCCGGAAAACGGCAGAAATAACGCACTCCGTATTAACGGTCTCGGCGCACCGCGTGCATTCTACACGCCGGTTTTACGGTCAATAAAAATACCGAATGTCAGTTACGGTGAGGATTATGCAATCGGATTGGCAATATCCCGCAACTATCAGATCGGAAGACTGTACGAGCCGGTCTACTATTGCCGGCGATGGGAAGATAACACCGATGCCTCACTTGATATAAACAAGATGAATGCACACAACACATATAAAGATAGAATCAGAACATTTGAAATACACGCACGACAACAAAAAAACAATCAATGACCCTCGATAAATCATTATCTGGTAATGAGTTACAGAAACACGGCGCCGTAAACGATAACTATGCCGAACAAACACGGGCATTGTTGAATCAGCAGAAAGCTGTCTGGGAGCAACTTGCGAACGGGTACAAGAGTCTCGACACAGTACAAGTGCGTGAGTTTGAGTTTGAAAATTTCTTATTAAAGGTACAATTCAATCCCGGTCGTATCACCTCGAGTTCGGCAAAGGTCGATAAGAAATCCATTAAAGAACGGAAATGTTTTCTTTGTTTAGAAAACCTGCCGGCGGATCAAAAGGGAATATACTACAACTCAGATTATCTGATATTGTGCAATCCGTTCCCTATTTTTCCGCAACACTTCACAATCCCGCATGTACGGCACATACCTCAGCGTATCGATGATGCATTCGATGTTCTCCTCGCTTTAAGTAAAGACATCGGGAAATATTACACAGTATTTTATAACGGACCGAAATGCGGTGCATCGGCACCCGATCATCTCCATTTCCAGGCAGGTAATAAAGGATTTATGCCCATTGAAGAACAATTCGATATGCTGATTTCATCGATCGGGGGGGTATTGTATGAGGATAATGATACACGAGTAACCGCACTTGACGATTCACTTCGTAGATTTATCGGCATAGAATCGCCTAACAAAGTTACGATTAATACTGTATATAAAAAGTTTTACACATCCTTTGCGGAGTATTCCGATATTAACGAAGAACCAATGATGAATATTATTTCATTATTCGATACCGGTAAAAACATATGGCGTGTACTAATTATCCCGAGAGGAAAACATCGTCCGTCGTTTTATTATAATGAAGGTGATGATAAAATATTGCTGAGTCCCGCATCGGTTGACTTCGGCGGTGTCTTGATTACCCCCGTTGAAAAAGACTTTAACAGCTTGAAAAAAGACCATATAATACAAATGTTCAAAGAGGTCAGTCTTGACCGGGAAGTTTTTCAATCCCTCACCACAGATATCGAACAGGAGTTGGAGACATTATGAGTGATAAGGAAAATGGAAACAACCAACGTCGCACCTTTTTAAAAAATATTGCCGCCGGTACTGCCGGTATTAGCTTGATCGGCAGCTTTCCCTCCATCACCCTTGGGGATGACCGGTCACGTACCGAAAACAATAACAAGCCGTTTCGTTTTGCTCATTTAACCGATATGCACGTACGCCGCGGCCGTCAAGGGGATCAGGGATACCGGCGCTGTATCGAATACGTCAACTCACTCGATCCGAAACCCGATTTTGTCCTTATGGGAGGCGACGGTCCGTTCGACGGTTTGTATACTCCGAAAGATGAGTTCGAGGATCAGATATATCTTTTTAAAACGATTTCCGAGGAACTCGATATGCCCTACTATCATTGTATCGGAAATCATGACTGTCTCGGTTTAAGCGGGCGTCGTGAGGTTCCGACAGATGATCCCGACATCGGTAAGCAATTTTTTATGGACGGCGTCGGTATGGAAAAGCCATACTACAGTTTCGATTCACATGGATGGCATTTTGTTGTTCTCGATTGTATTTATGAGGTCGAAGTAGAGCACGGACCGTCATACGTTCCCCGCATCGGGAAGGAACAACTCGACTGGCTACGGTTTGATCTGGGTGCAAATCATGACAAACCAACGGTCGCGGTAACACACATTGCGGCATTTTGCAATCTCGGACAAATTCGTGGCGACACCGAAATGCCTTCGATGCATGGAAGGGTCATCCAGGATACGGTCGATCTTCGACACATTCTGGAACGCCATAACGTAAAAGCATTATTACAGGGGCACGCACATATTAATGAAGATTACCGGTACAATGATGTATGGTATGTAACCAGCCAGTCGGTCAGTG
>SKXH01000239.1 GCA_007128495.1 Bacteroidota bacterium | reverse complement strand
GAATTACGAGTTACGAATTTAGAATTACGAATTTTACAAACCTGAAACTGCAAACTCATTCACTCAGCGGTTCAATCTTTTTCTTTAACGCTTCAATCTCTTCTTCGGTCAAATTCTCTTTGTCGAGCAATTTGTTCTGTGCTTCGGTTACATCCATCATATCGTGGAGCGCATCGACTTTTTGACCGTGCTCTACTCCCCGCACTTCGACATATTCTCCGATGCGAAAGAGTGAGTCGGCTCGTGTATAGGCAGTCAGGGCATCTTCGTACATTTCAAGCTGGTACAAGCTTGTACCTAAATTCATGTACGCTTCTGCAAATGACGGATTTTCGTCCACGGCTTTCTGAAAATGCTCTGCGGCTTCTTCATACTCGCCTGCCTGAAATAACCCAACGCCCACGTTGTATTCCGGATAGCCAGGAGGGTCCTGAGCGCAACCGGAAATTATTAATATAGCAAAAATAAGTGGGATTTGCAATAAATATGGCATCATTTGAAGTATTGGGTGAGCGACGGGATTTGAACCCGCGACCACCAGGGCCACAACCTGGCGCTCTACCGACTGAGCTACGCCCACCATGTGAAAGTTCCAAACCTGAGTAAACTCAAACTTTAAAATAATAAACAAAATTAAATTTTCAAAATAATATAAGCATTTCTTCGGGAATTTTCCAGCCGGTGTTGGGGTTTGGGGAGAGATTCTTGATTTCCCGTCCGGACGGTAAAATGTCTATGGTATTATTTGCGGATTTTCCCTTGCAAATGCACAGAAGAAGGCCTCTCAACGATTATCTCAATCGACGATGCGGTAAAAAACAATTACAATTTATCAGCGAGCCGCTACGTAACAACCGGCGCCGAGCAGTAAGTCCTTCCGCTCGATGAAGCGGTAGTGCTGCTGCAGGAACCCGAAGAAGAACGAACCGATGCGGATAAGAAATTGAAGCAGGTGTTGAAGGAATTGGGATTTTAATATGGAGTGCGGGAGCCACGCTTCCGCCTTTCGTGGGTATTAGAATGCAGTGAAATTATACCGATTAGTTTTACAAAAAAGTAACACATATGGAGTGCACGAGCCACGCTCGTGCTTTTGGTTGAAGTAGGGCAGAATCTTACAATTTTGTATTAACGGTTTGAATTGTAAACAAAATTTATTTTATATTAATAGATTTAAGTATTCAGTAAAATTCTAAAAGCGGCAGCGTGGCTGCCGCACTCCAAAATAGGTTATACTATGAAAGTCGATATAGATCATTGGCACCACAGCCCTGCACATATCTACGAGCCAAATAGGATGTATATCGTAACAGCATCCACATACAATCAAACGCATCTTTTTCGGGGTAATACAAAGTTGCGTTTGCTACAGTCAATATTATTTGATGTGATGAAAGATTATAAATGGGAACTCCAGGCGTGGGCGGTGTTTTCGAATCATTATCATTTTATTGGAAAATCTCCGGAAAATGGAAAAACGGTGCGTACACTCACGCAACGGTTGCATTCGGAATCATCGCGGAAATTAAACGACATAGACGGAAAGAAAGGACGTAAAGTGTGGTTTCAGTACTGGGATACTCTATTAACGTATGAAAAAAGTTACTACGCCCGGTTGAACTATGTACACAACAACCCTGTGAAACACGGATTAGTAAAGGTTGCATCACAATACCCCCTTTTGCTCGGCAGGATGGTTTGAAGTAAATGCAAAGCCGTCTTTTTACCGGAAGATAAAATCTTTTAAATACGACAAAGTAAATGTACGGGACGATTTTATCCCGGTATGGTAATATGGAGTGCACGAGCCCTGCTCGTGCTTTTGGTTGAAGTAGTGCAGAATCTTACAATTTTGTATTGACGTTTTGAAATGTAAACAAAATTTATGTTAATATATTTAAGTATTTCAGCAAAATTCTAAAAGCGGGAGCAGGGCTCCCGCAATCCACATATGGAGTGGTCGAACCACGCTCGTGCTTTTCGTGATGGATAGTGATTCCGTTGAATTATCCAGTATAACTTTCAGGAGAGATAAAAATTTTATGACAAACAATAATCTTCTTTTGCCTTTCATGTTTCTATCATTCCTCATACTCTCCGGTATCCTAATCACCGGCTGTAAAACCGTATCCGGTCAGACATCGAAGGAGTATGAGGAGGATGTGGATTTCTATCCTGCGTACGGTTATCTGGAGGACGATGAGTGGGTTATCCCGTTAAAGCTGTATATCTATGAGGACCGGCATTATCTTGAGAGTATTGTTTTCACGTTGTTCAGGGTATTTCGATCATTTACTCCCGAAGAAGAGGAGATCTTCAGGGAGCGGATGGGTGCTTTTACTGCCGACAGCGAATCACGTGAGATCGTACAGTTTGTTTTCGATAACGACCCGGAAAATGAGATATTTACGATCCGTGATGACGATGGTAATCCGGTGCGGAGTGACTTGCACGGAATTATTAAGGGAGAAATTCGACTCCCGGTCGGACGTGCGGAAGCGTTACTCGAACATCAGAATACCGTGAACGGTTGGTTAACGTTTACCGTCGTTTCGGAAGATCACAAAGGGATGGGGAAGGTACGGTTGATCGAACCGGAGGGTGTATCGATCATATCCGATATCGACGACACGATCAAGATCAGTGAGATGCCCGCCGGTTCGCGGATCGCAGTACGAAATGCATTTTATAAACCGTACGCGGCCGCGCCGGAGATGGTCGAGCTATTCGATCAATGGCGGGATAAACCGGTGCATTATGTATCCGGCACACCGAGACGGTTCTATCGTTTCCTCTCCGAATTTCTCTTTAGTGAAGAAGTGAATTATCCGGAGGGAACGTTTCATCTCAGAGATGTTCATAAACATCTCTTCAGTCTCACCACATGGGGTGATCTCGAAGATATTATCACCGCTGAGAACGTAACCTATAATCACAAGCTCAGTGAGATGTCAAAAATAGTCGGGCATTTTCCGGGACGTGAGTTCATTCTCGTCGGCGACTCCGGGCAATATGATCCGGAGATATTCAGGGAGATTGATGCAACGTTTCCCGGTCAGGTAAAGGAGATCATCATTCGTGATATCACCAACGACAGGGAACTGAATCTCGAACGGCTCGAAGGGATGAACGTAATCCCCGCACGGACTGTTGAGAAGGGTGTTTCTCAATTTGAGGCGGCTGAGTAAGTTGTAAAATATTTTTGATTTAAAATTTTTTCGCGTAAAGCAAGACATCACTGGAAAATATTCTCAGTGCAGAAAAGTGGTGTCCATTTAGTAAAAGGTAAGAGTATCAATATTATTGATAACCATCGATGCCGGGACGCAGGCGGAAACCAGTAACCTACGGCTGAAAAATTTTGCTTAGAATTAAAGAGGGGTAGGACTTTGTACGCCCGACTGGAATCGAACCAGTAACCTACGGCTTAGAAGGCCGTTGCTCTATCCGATTGAGCTACGGGCGCTCATTTGTAAAATAATATTGAATCCCACGCACATCCCGATGCCTTCGCGAGTATCGCCGAACATTTAATATAATCATTTAATTCAAAATTTTCAATTGATCGTGAACCGCACATATTTGATGGTCTTGCCCTCCGCAAGATGACGTTCCTCATAAGTGGTTCTGATCTTAACATCTTCAGGTATGCCGGCGTCATGGTGTGTATTCTTCGAAATCTGATGTATCCGTGCGTTTACGCTTTCAATTGTTGCCAGAGTGAAATCGAATAACACATCATCATCGGTCTTTACATGAAAAAAGCATCCGGGTGAGGTGAATTTGCTGTAGATGCTTAATAATTCCGGCGACATCAGCCGCTTGTTGCTTTTGCTCGGCTTGGGGAATGGGTCCGGAAAGGCGATCCAGATCTCGTCGACTTCACCCGCTCCGAAATATGCATCCAGCAATTCGATCCTTGTCGATATGAAGGCGGCGTTTCCGAGTTTTTCCGAAAGTGCCTGAGTAGCACCCTGCCACACCCGTGCCCGCTTGTTGTCGATGCCGATGTAATTGCGGTCGCTGTGACGCCGGGCGAGTTCGAGAGTCAGTAATCCGGCGCCGCATCCGAGTTCGAGCGTGATAGGGTTTCTATTTTGGAAAAATGTACTCTTCCAATTTCCCGCCAGGGAATCCGGTTTATGGATGACATTCGGATACGTCTCTATTTCGGCAAATTTCTTCAGCTTGTTTCGCGGCATAACATCTGTAAAAATAAGAAGAATTTAGGTTTTTTTCATGAGGTGTTGATTGTTATTCTGAGGATTGTTATATTTGCTTATCTGAACACTTGTTCATACATTGATAATTGGTTGCTGAATTTAAAAGCATCCACCCCCTCTAATCCCGGGGTTGTCCAAAAAGTAATGAGCTTGTATTCGTCGATTCTTGTAGGGCGAAATGTCATTTCGCCCTACATTTTGTACAACCCCGGGATGTGTGTGGCAGGGGGTAGTCTGCTATAAGAGTTTTCAATACATAACTGAGCTAATTATAAAAAGAGTTGGTCAGCCACTGATTACACGGGTTGTATTTTTAAATTGATTAAAACTCAAACACACTCATGGAAACCAAAACTACACTGCCAAAGTCAGTGAAAAATAAAAAGCGCGGAGCACTTACCGGGCGGCAACTGGAGGATCTTGTTGAAACCTTCAAAGTATTATCGGACCCGACACGTTTGAAAATAGCGGTGACGCTTACCAATAATGAACTGTGCGTGCATGATATCGCCGATGCTACGGGAATAAGTGAGTCGGCAGCGTCGCATCAGCTTCGTGTCTTACGCAGCTTGCGGCTGGTAAAACACCGCCGCCAGGGTAAACAGATCTTTTATTCCCTTGATGATCATCATATAGAAAAATTAATTCAAGTAGCTACGGAACATATTGCGGAACGGTAAGTACAAGTTGTCTATGAAGGAAAAGAAGCAAAATCCATATTCTACATTTCTGGTAAAAGGAATGTGCTGCAGTGACGAAGAGATGATCCTTCGTAAGCGGTTATCGAAGGTGCCTGAAATTCAGGATATGAAATTCAATCTTGTTGCTCAAAAATTATATGTGCAGCACACAACAACCGATGAACGCATACTGAAAGAAATAGAGGCCGCAGGTTTTAAAGCGAACACCGCGCAGACGCAGGTTGTCGAACAATCTTTTTACGACCGCTACAGTCAAACGATTTTTACCTCGCTGTCGGGATTGTTCTGGGCAGGCGGACTTCTCGCGCAGTATGCGCTTGGTGCCGGTACGAATGTGACTATCCCGCTATTTGTTTTTGCAATTGTACTCGGCGGATGGCGTATTGCGAAACGGGGTGTATATGCAATTCGAACGCTCTCCCTCGATATGAATGCATTGATGACCATCGCGATAACCGGAGCCGTTGCGATCGGTGAGTGGGCCGAGGCGGCAACCGTTGTATTTCTATTTTCCCTTGCCCTCTTACTTGAAACGATCAGCACCGGACGCGCACGCAAGGCAATACGGTCGCTCATCGATCTTACACCGCCGACAGCACGGGTAAAGCGGGGTGCACGTGAGGAAAATATACCGGTACAGGATGTTACCATAGGAGAGACGATCATCGTGAAACCGGGTGACAGGATCGCTCTGGACGGCGAGGTGATAAACGGTCAATCTTCGGTTAATCAGGCACCGATTACAGGAGAATCACGCCCCGTCGAGAAAAAGCAGGGCGGACAGGTTTTTGCCGGCACTATAAATTTACGGGGTATGCTTGAAGTACGTGTCACCGCTACATCGGAGAACACGACACTCGCTCACATCATACATCTTGTAGAAGATGCACAAAGCAAGCGTGCGCCTGCACAGAAATTTGTCGATAAGTTTGCGAGGATCTATACGCCGGCAGTGCTGGCACTCGCAGTGGTCGTTGCGGCGTTTCCGCCGTTAGTGCTGGGTTTACCGTTTACTGAATGGTTCTACCGTGCGCTGGTATTGCTGGTGATTGCCTGTCCGTGTGCGTTGGTTATTTCAACACCAATAACCCTGGTGAGTGCGTTGACGAATGCCGCCCGTAACGGAATTCTTATCAAAGGGGGTGTGTATCTTGAAGCATTGGCATCGATACGAACATTTGTATTTGATAAAACGGGAACATTAACAGAAGGCAGCACGCGCATTACCGATATCGTACCGTTAAACTCCGTATCGAAGAAAGATATTATCACCATCGCTGCTTCACTCGAGCGGTATTCGGAGCATCATATAGCCGGCGCGATCATGCGGACGGCAATAGAGGAGGATATTCCGGTCGATAATGTGAGTATCGATAAGTTTAATGCGGTAACCGGCAAAGGGGTTGCCGGTATTGTGAACGGGAAGCGATATGTGATCGGAAATCATTCGTTCTGTGAGGAGGAAGGGAAATGCACGCCCGTTATTCACCACGAACTCGACCGTCTTGAAGATGAAGGAAAGACGGTTCTCATATTATGGGATGATGTACAATCAGTAAGTGTTATCGGGGTTGCCGATAAACTCCGTCCGAATGCACAGGAAGCTATGCTGCAACTGCATAATGAGGATGTCAATGCTATTGTTATGCTGACCGGTGATAATGAAAAAACGGCGAATGATATCGCACAGCAGTTGGGTATTGACGCCGTTCGTGCGAATTTACTGCCGGAGGATAAACTCAAGGCAATTGAGGAATTAAAATCGAACACGAAAGTGGCAATGGTTGGCGACGGAATAAACGATGCGCCGGCACTCGCCGCTTCGGATGTCGGTATAGCGATGGGCACGGCCGGCAGCGATACAGCCATCGAAACAGCCGATATCGCATTGATGGGCGACGACCTCACGAAGCTCGCCTATCTCAAACGTCTGAGCCGTAAGACCGTGCGGATAATCAAACAGAATGTTATTCTGTCGATCGGTATCAAGCTGGTATTTTTAGCGCTTGCAATTCCGGGGTATGCAACATTGTGGATGGCAATAACCGCGGATGAAGGCGCAGCATTGATCGTGATCGCAAACGGTTTGCGGTTGCTGCGGATGAGGTGATCTACGGTTGTAAACAAACCCGTTATCTTTTCTTTACCGTATATTCCCCGTGCCGATCACCCGGCACGATCTCCCAGCCCTCTCTCAATTCTAACACATAACCGTTTGATTCGAACGTTCTCCCGCGGCGGTCATCGGGGAGATCGATGATTATACCGCTCCAGTCTTCCTTTAATAGTGCACCCCGGGTTACTTTCAGGTTACCCCACACATCCGATACTTCCATCGTGGTATACACACGACCGTGGTCATCGAGCGGGGTTACCGTTCTCGGATCGAATGAAATGCGTCTTTCTTCAAGCGGGATGATCAGGCGCGGTTCTGTAATAAAACGGTTGCGGTATTCGGCAATAGCTTTTTGCCGTTCACGGTCGCGTTCCCGCTCCGATGCAATGATGGTATCGCCGTCGTATACCTGCGCACGCCGCTCTGCTTCATCGGCAGGGGAGTGAGGAAGCTGTATACGGTACCGGTTTTTTACAACGTCGGGTAGTTTGTTGCGATGCGAGATTGAGCGCGTCCAGTCGGATGATACTGCATCAAGCAGTATACCGTATGCGGGAGTGGTATGATAGGCAAATGCCCGTGTGTAACTTTGCAGCCGTTCCGCCTGCCGCAATTTTTGTATTGCAAACCTGCGCCGGTCTTCATCGGATGAAATCGCCAATGCAAGTCCGGTATATTCTGCAAGTCCTTCATGGTTCTCAAGCTGGCGTTCTTCATCCGCGGCTTGAGGAAATATGGAATACCGCTGAGCACGGAATAACAACGCATCGCGCAATGCCTCACGGCGCCGGTCTTCCGTATGGTTCAACGCCTGTTGAAGAGCACGCATCTCAAGCTGAAGCCATATCCGTCCTTCTTTGGTATCGAGATGGTTGTTTGAGGGATTTGTCGGAGGAAAGCCGATATCCTCCTGTATGCGGTGCCATAGTTCATGCACGAAAAGAACGCTGCGTGCATAGCGTTCGCTTGATACCGGGGTCATGATCATAGCCCATTTCACGCCTGACCATTCGACGGCAGTATTTGCTATGGGGAACTCTTCCGGCAATTTTCCGGTATAGATATTTCCGCGACGCGTGAGATTGCCTTCACGGTCGGCATAGTTAGCAACTACCTGCCGGCTATCGGGATCGACAAGCAGTATCGGTCCCTGCAATGATTCTCCCCATAAGTGTCCGCCATCGCGTTCTAAAATTTGTTCCACTTCGGAAAAATACTGTTCCGCAGCGGAATGATCGATTTGTGCGGTGCTGCAATTAATGAATAACAGGATAGTACATGTAATGCCGATTATAATTCTCATTGCAATTGATTTTTTTATAATATTTATTTATGTTCAATATAATATTAAAATTTCATTTAGATTTAATTATGGAATCAAAATTTATTTTAAGCGACTATATTGAAGCAGCATTAAAACGTGCTGTTTATGAAAAACTTGACGATGGCAGTTATAGCGGGGTTATCCCCGAGTGTAAAGGAGTAATTGCATTTGGTTCTTCATTGAAAGATTGCGAATACCAATTACGTTCAGTCCTGGAAGATTGGATACTTCTTGGATTAAAGCTCGGGCATTCAATACCTGTAATCGATAAAATCGATTTAAATAAAAAAGTAGAAAACATTGAGTCGATTAACTCCGTGTAAAAGAAAAGTATTTATTCAACGGTTGAAAAAGCTCGGTTTCAGTGGTCCGGTTTCGGGCACACGTCATCAATTTATGACATACCAAAATTATAGATTAGCTATCCCCTCCAATTCCGAATATTCAGTTCCTCAGTTAAAAATGATGCTTAAGGAAGTTGAAAACATCCTCGACAGAATCATATCAAATGAAGAATGGCTGAATCTATAATCACTCATATCGCAGCGACTCGATTGGATCAAGATTCGCGGCTTTCCACGCGGGATATACCCCGAATACGATGCCGACAACCGAACAGATGATCAATCCTATGATAGCCCAATCGACCGGGAAAACCGGTGGAAATGAAAGCATAAGTGCTATGATGTTTCCTGCAATCAGGCCGAGCGCTATACCTGCAATGCCGCCGATCTGGCACAGGGCTATTGCTTCGAGCACGAACTGACTCATAATATTTTTCTTGCGGGCTCCGACCGCTTTTCGTATCCCGATCTCCCGGGTACGCTCGGTTACCGATACGAGCATGATGTTCATAATACCGACGCCGGCTGCGAGCAATGCGATAAAGCTGATGAAACCTATTCCTGCCCGGATGTAGAATGTCAACTGGTTAAATTCTTCGATCAGACTGTCGTTCGAGACTATTTCAAAATCGTCCGGATCTCCCGGCGGAACACGCCGTGCAACCCGCAAAATTCCGCGCACCTGTTCGATGGCTTCATGGTAGGTATCCGGCCCCCGTGCTTGCACACTTATGCCGAGTGAACGGTCTTTACCGTAGAGTTTAAAGAATGCAGTCAGGGGAATCACAACAAAATTATCCTGTTCGCTTCCGAGAAAGCTGCCGCGCTCTTCAAGAATGCCGATGACTGTGAACCGTGATCCTTCAATTCGGATCTCCCTGCCAATCGGGTATGTGTACGGGAATAACCGTTCGGCAACCCGTACACCGAGAACCACCACATGACTTGCATATTCCACTTCGTGGTCTGTAATGAATCGTCCTTCTGCTATGTTCCAGTTGTTAGTCTGAATACCTTGCGGCGTCATGCCGCTGACGCTGACATTCGGATTCGTTTGTTCGTACTCCGACCGTAGTAACCGGCCGCCTCGCCAGGCAGAGATACCGACGGCACGTGCAAGCGTGGCCCGGTCGGTAACGAGTCTCGCCTGTTCGTAGTCTATATCCTGCCGCTGACGATATCTGCGCCAGTCTGCGTGGCCAACTTGAATAGCAGGAAATTTTTGTACCTGAAACGTATGGGCTCCAAGTACGGTAAGGCCGCTCTCGATGCTGTTCTGCATAACGCGCATCGAGGTCATCACCGCGATGATAGAAAACACACCAACCGCAATGCCGAGGAGAGTCAGTATCGATCGCAGCTTATTGGCGCGGATAGCTCCGAACGCCATTACTATGGATTCCTTTATTTGCATTTTTTTCGTGGTTCGAGTTTGTTTCTATTTTTTAAAATTTTATATTTGAACCGGCCTTTTAAGTTTCGATTGATCTATATAATTCAAGTTTTTTGAAATAATTAATTGAGTCTCAAGCCGCTAATCGCCATTCGCTCTTCGCTTATTCTACGCGTAGCTGTTCTCTTTTCTATTGAAGAAGCTATTACTCAAGTAGTTGCTATCTTACTATTATTCATGCCGTATTGCCTCAACCGGATCGAGCCGTGAAGCCCGGTAAGCCGGCATGAATCCGGAAACGATGCCCACGGTGAATGATATAATCAATGCAATGATCACGATGGACACCGGCATTGCAGTGGGTATTACTTGATCAATTATGAGACTTAACGGATACGCTATGATGATAGCGATAATTCCTCCGAGCAAACAGATAAATCCCGATTCCATTAAGAACTGTAGGAGGATTGACCGCTTCGGTGCGCCGAGCGATTTCCGTATACCGATCTCTTTCGTTCGCTCCGAAACCGATACAAAGGTAATGTTCATAATGCCGATGCCGCCGACAAACAGTGCCAGTCCGGTAATAAAGAAGCCCACCCCGCCGATAACCGCACTTATTCCGGCAAAGGTACTGGTGAGCATTTCCTGTTGATTGATCGCGAAATTGTCTTCCTCCCACGGTTCGAGGCGGCGCTCACGGCGCATAATGCCGCGGATTTCTTCCTTCGTCTCTTCAATGAGCTCAAGACTTCCGGCTTTCACTTCGATGGTAATGTTCCGACGGTGACCGTACATACGGAGGAACCGGTTCATCGGGATGAGTGCCTGGTTATCGAGACTGAACAGGCCGAGGAAGCTGCCCTGGCGTTCGAGTACGCCGATGACACGAAACGATTGATTATTGATCTTAACCGTTTGTCCTAACGGGTTCTCGACATTGAACAGATTTTCAGCGACTTCTGAACCGAGCACGGTAACCGGCCGTCCGCTCTCGGATTCTGCCTGCGTCATAAAACGACCGTACAGAAGATCGGTCCCGGTGAACTCCATATAACGGTGTGTCGTCCCGGAAATATAGACTCCATCGACAGAACGTTCACGAAAACTCATCCGTGACATAGCCATCGCCGAGGGCGACACCGCTTGCGGGACGGTTGCGTATCGTTCGAGAGCGGTTGCATGTTCCATCCTGATATCGGGCCGGTTACGGTATGTCCACCAGTCACCACCTCCCATCCAGGGAAATTTTTCGACATACAGAACGTCGGCGCCGATAGATTCGATGCTTTCATCGAAGGCACGGTTCATGCCCTCAAGCGCCGTTCCCATCAATGTGACCGACACGATACCTATCACAACGCCGACGGTTGTTAGTACCGAGCGCATTTTATTTGCGCGGATCGCTTGAAAAGCTATCCGTATGCCTTCCCGAATTTCATAAAAGAATAGCATGGTTTTTCAGTAGTCCGTTTATGCTGTCAACTCTTCCCGCATACCGTTGGGGACCCGTGAATTTTCGATCTCAACATCGCTCTCAACCAGCCCGTCTTTGATGCTGATGATCCGGCGGCTGTGTTCGGCAACGTATTTTTCATGGGTTACGACGATTATGGTGTTTCCCTGTTCGTGCAGTTCTCTGAACAGGTTGAGAATGTCATCACCCGATTTCGAGTCGAGGTTACCGGTCGGCTCGTCCGCGAGAATTATAGAAGGACGTGTTACGAGGGCGCGGGCGACTGCGACCCGCTGCCGCTGCCCGCCCGATAGTTCGTTGGGTTTGTGGGTAACGCGGTCGCCGAGTCCGACCTGTTCCAGCGCTTCTTTTGCCCGGCGTTTTCGTTCACCCGATGATACTCCCGCGTAAATGAGGGGAAGCTCAACGTTGTGCAGTGCATCCGACCGGGAAAGCAGATTAAACGTCTGAAATACAAAACCGATCTCTTTGTTTCTGATCCGTGCAAGTTCGTTATCGTTCATCTTCGATACGTTGAGACCGTTAAATTCATATAACCCCTTCGTCGGTGTATCGAGGCATCCGAGAATGTTCATCAGTGTCGATTTACCCGATCCGGAGGGTCCCATGATCGCTACATGTTCGTTTTTATCGATATCGAGCGATACGTCCCGGAGCGCATGGACGATCTCCACACCCATATTGTATTCTTTGCTGATATTGCGGATCTTGATTATGTTTGCCATCGTGCAATTCCTTCTTTTGCTGATTATACTGATTAATTTCTCTGTGCTACACCGCTGCTTTGTTGTGCGTTATCGACCCGAACAAGGGCACCGTCCTCAAGGTCTCTGTTAATGGCTCTGAAACTGCCCGACACAACTTCAGCATCTTCCTCGAGTCCGTTCACGATCTCAACATAGCGTTCACCCATGATGCCACGTTCTACCCGGACAGCTTTCACTTTATCACCATCGATTACAAATACTATTTCATCGGGTCTGTCACGCGAGCGCCCCCGACGCCGGTCGGACGATTGATTCTGCTGCACACGATCTTCATCGATCCGTACCGTTACGCTTTGTATCGGCACTGCGAGTGCATCGCTTCTGATATCCGTTTCAATGTCGGCGATCATCGACATACCGGGTCGCAGCATGACATCGGGTTCGATGATGCTGATCTTTACTTCGAAGTTGACGACTTCTTCCTGGGTGCCCACACCTCTGGCGGTTGCAGCGTGTGCAATTTCGGTAACGACGCCGTCGAATATTCTGTCGGGATATGCATCGACTTCGACCCGTACCGTATCACCGACCGATACCTGCACAACGTCGTTCTCATCGACATCGACGCGTGCTTCCATACGTGAGAGGTCGCTGATCACCATGATTTCGGTTCCGCCCATCATACCGGTTCCTACAACGCGTTCACCGATCTCGGAATCAATTCTGGTAATGGTACCCGCCATCGGGGAATGTATATTTGTTCTCTCTAAATTTTCTTCGGCTTCTTCGAGTGACGCTTTTGCCTGCTCAATCT
>SKXH01000226.1 GCA_007128495.1 Bacteroidota bacterium | reverse complement strand
ACCTAAGATTGGTGAACTCGGATTATTCGGCGCTACATTACCCGAAGAGTATGGATGTGCGGGGATGAATAATGTCGCCTATGGATTGGTGATGCAGGAACTTGAGCGCGGCGACAGCGGGGTACGTAGTTTTTCCTCGGTGCAAAGTGCTCTTGTGATGTATCCAATTTATACTTTCGGCAGCGAGGAGCAAAAAAAACGCTGGCTGCCGAAACTTGCTTCCGGCGAGAAGATCGGGTGTTTCGGACTAACCGAACCCGATTATGGCAGTAACCCGGCCGGTATGAAAACGCGTGCCGAAAAAAAGGGCGATCGTTATATCCTGAATGGCGCGAAAATGTGGATCACAAACGGTACCATTGCAGATGTTGCCGTAGTGTGGGCGAAACTCGATGGGGAGATCCGGGGATTTCTTGTAGAGAAAGGTACAAAAGGATATTCGGCGCCGGAGATGAAAGGCAAGCATTCTCTTCGCGCTTCGGTTACCTCGGAGCTTGTTTTTGAAGATTGTGAGATACCGGAAGAAAATCTCCTGCCGAATTCGGGCGGATTGAAGTCGCCGTTAATGTGTTTGAATCAGGCACGGTACGGTATCGCCTGGGGCGTGCTTGGTTCAGCGATGGCGTGTTATGATTCCGCATTAAATTATGCGCAGACGCGTATTCAGTTTGATAAACCTATCGGCTCATTCCAGTTGATTCAGGAAAAGCTCGCGTATATGGTGACCGAGATAACAAAAGGGCAGTTGCTCTGCTGGAAGCTCGGCCGTATGAAAGACGCCGGCACGATGAAACATACCCAGGTCTCGATGGCAAAACGGAATAATTGCTATCATGCCCTTGAGATCGCACGCACAGCACGCGAGATTCTCGGAGCGAACGGTATTCTGGATGAATATCCCGTTATGCGCCACGCCGCAAATCTTGAATCGGTTAAGACATACGAAGGAACACATGAAATTCACACGTTGATCATCGGTCAGGATGTTACCGGTATTGCAGCGTTCACATAAAAGGATGAAGCACGCTTCATCCTTTTCTTGTATTTAGACGAGGAGTGATGGTATGACGAAGAATAAATTCATGGGTGATGCACTCACATTTGACGATGTATTGCTTGTGCCGAACAAATCGGATGTATTACCACGCGCGGTCGATACATCAACACGTTTTACACGCGGCATTAAATTGAATATCCCGATCGTGAGCGCCGCTATGGATACCGTTACCGAAGCTGAAATGGCTATCGGTCTTGCCCGCGAAGGCGGTATCGGTATCATCCATAAAAATATGACGATCGAGGAACAAGCCACGCAGGTTGACCGTGTTAAAAGGTCCGAGAGCGGAATGATTTTGAACCCTATTACACTGACGCCCGACCGGAAAGTTCGCGATGCCCTGGAAATGATGCGCAATTACAGCATTTCAGGTGTACCGATTGTCGATAACGGTAAACTTGTCGGAATATTAACGAACCGCGATCTTCGTTTCGAACCAAACCAGGATCTTGCGGTCAGCAAGGTAATGACTAAAGATAATTTAGTGACCGCTTCGCGAGGGACCACGCTTGAAGAGGCGGAAAAGATCTTACAAAATCATAAAGTCGAAAAACTACCGGTCGTCGATAAAAAAGGAATGCTTGTCGGCTTGATTACCTTTAAAGATATCCAGAAAAAAAAGAGTCACCCCAATGCAACGAAAGATAAACACGGCCGCCTGATTGTCGGGGCGGCAGTCGGAGTTACGGAAGATACCGTTGATCGGGTGACGGTGCTTGTCGAGCATAGCGTGGATGTGGTAATAGTGGATACGGCACACGGTCACTCACAGGGAGTTATCAATATGGTAAAACAACTCCGGAAAGGATTTCCCGATTTGCAAATCATCGCCGGCAATGTTGTTACTGCCGAGGCAACGAACGACTTAATAAAAGCCGGTGTTGATGCGGTTAAGGTGGGTGTCGGTCCCGGTTCCATTTGTACCACTCGTGTCGTAGCCGGTGTCGGTGTCCCGCAGGTAACGGCTGTATTTGAGTGTGCGAAAGCTGCTGCGCGGAATAAAATTCCCATAATAGCCGACGGCGGCATCAAACAAACCGGTGATATTGCAAAAGCTATTGCTTCCGGAGCCGATACGGTAATGATAGGCGGTATGTTTGCCGGAGTGGAAGAGAGTCCCGGTGAGAAGGTCCTCTATGAAGGACGAACATACAAGATCTACCGGGGAATGGGTTCGCTCAGTGCAATGAAGAAGGGAAGTAAAGACCGTTATTTTCAGGATGTTGAGGATGATCTCCCGAAACTTGTACCTGAAGGAATTGAAGGAAGGGTACCGTTCCGGGGCCCGCTTAGTGAAACCGTGCATCAAATGGTCGGCGGTTTGCGTGCCGCAATGGCTTACTGCGGCGTCAAGACTATCGCCAAAATGAAAAGCGATGCCCGGTTGGTTCGAATGACGGTGGCCGGATTACGAGAAAGTCATCCGCACGATGTACATATCACACAAGAAGCCCCCAATTATCATTTGTAAGCGTTAATGGAAAACAGTCTTATTACGGAACAACGTTTTGCATTTATTGATTATTTGTTTGATGAGCACAATCTTGACGCATTGTTCATTTCACAAAATAATCATATCCGGTACTTAACGGGTTTTACCGGATCTAATGCATTATTGCTTATCACCCGGCGCAAAATGTATTTTATTACCGACAGCCGGTATGAAGTACAGGCAGCCGATGAAGTCAATGGGTGGCAAATTGTTATCGCCCGGCGGGGATTGATCGAAGAGGTCAAACGAAAAAATTTCCTGCGGAATGCCGGGCGTATCGGCTTTGAATCGAAGCATATAACATACGAACAATATAAAAAACTGAGAAGGTTATTTCCCGGCAAACGCTGGTCGGGACTTGAGGTCACGCTCGAACCGATCATGCTGCAAAAAGAACAATATGAGATTGATAACATTAAAAAAGCTATTGCAATATCGGAACGGGTATTGAACTCCATCATCAATGTAATTAAACCGGGGGTAACGGAGAAGGAGGTAGCGGCGGAAATAACATATTTACATCGTAAGTACGGTGCCGAAGGGGATGCATTTGATCCCATTGTCGCAAGCGGCCCGCGTGCTGCTTTACCTCATGGCAGACCATCCGGTAAAGCCATCGGTAACAACGAATTAATTATTATAGATTTGGGATGTAAGGTGAATGGATATCATTCCGATATCACACGAACTCTCGCGGTCGGTGATCCCCATCCCGACGCGAAGGCATGTTATACAATAGTACACGATGCACTGGCCCGGGCAATCGATTCGGTTGCCGAGGGAATTCAATGCAAGAAACTTGACGGCATTGGCCGGGGGTATATCAAACAAAATGGCTTCGGCGATTATTTCAGTCATTCTCTCGGTCACGGTATCGGACTTGATGTTCACGAGCTCCCCCGTATTTCTCCCTACAGCAACGAGCAGCTTGTTTCGGGTTCGACTATTACCGTCGAACCGGGAATATATATTCCGGAACGTTTCGGTATACGCATTGAAGACGATATACTCGTGACAGAAGATGGAGGTGAATGTTTGACTACGCTCACGAAAGATTTGATAAAGGTGT
>SKXH01000229.1 GCA_007128495.1 Bacteroidota bacterium | reverse complement strand
TTTATTTACTCCCGCTTGACGGCAGCGAGCCATTTCAGTTTACCCGGCATCAAGCTTCAGATAGTTCTCCTGTTTGGAGTCCCGACAGCAAAAAACTTGCATTTATCTCACGGAGACACGGAGACACAGCTCAACTTTTTGTGATTCCTGTCGATGGCGGTGAAGCGCGGCAGGTTACCGATTTGCCGGTTTCTGTATCGTCCCCGCAGTGGTTTCTCGATGGTAAGCGTATCGCGTTTGTAGCTTCGGTATTTCCCGGCTATGATGGTGATTTTGAAAAGTTGGAATTGATGCTCAAAGAAGAACGTGAAGACAAAGTCACGGCAAAAGTAACGGAAGATCGGATCTATCGTCATTGGGATCGCTGGCTGATTGATGGTAAATATCCCCGCTTGTTCTCCGTCGATATTGAAACAGGCGACGTAACCGATCTTATGCCCGGTACTTCGATGTATTTTTCTATGATGGGTGCCGCGCAATATGATATATCGCCGGACGGTAATGAAATTGTTGCATCCATTAATAGTACAAAGCCGCCGTACGAACGATTTGATTATGATATTTATTTGCTGAAGACCGACGGAAGCGGCGAGATGGAAAATATTACCGAACATAATCCAGCGAACGATTCGAATCCCAAATATAGTTCCGATGGCAGGACGATACTGTACGGTAAACAACGGTCGACACATTTTTATGCAGATAAAGTACGATTGGTGCGTTATGATCGTCGAAGTGGTGAGCGTACCGTGCTAACGGAAGATATCGATTTATCATTCCAGCAATGGCAATGGTCGGAGGATAGCCGGACGATTTATTTTCATGCAGAAGATCGTGGTAAGAAATCATTATTCTCCATACCCGCAAACGGTGGTGAGGTGACCGAAATCTATCGCGGTGGAACCAATGATGGAGTCCGGCTTGGAAGCAATGATAGGTTAATATTTTCAAACCAATCATTTACCCATCCATCCGAAATAGCTGAAATTAACCGCAATGGTGCTAACTTTAAACAAATAACATTTTTTAATCAGGATATACTTGACGGCATTGCATTCGGTGAGGTAAAGGATGTCACCTATAAGGGTGCCAATGATGCGGATGTTCAGATGTATATTATCTATCCACCAGGTTTTGATCCATCAAAAGAATGGCCTTTAGTGCATATGATCCACGGCGGTCCGCACGGAATATTCGGTGATTTCTTCCACTTTAGATGGAATGCACAACTTTTCGCCGCTCCGGGGTATGTTGTGGCAATGTCGAATTTCCATGGTTCGACAAGTTTCGGGCAGGAATTTGCCGAGTCGATCCACGGTGCGCACTCGGATAAACCATACCGCGATATTATGAAAGCAACGGATTTTATGATCGAGCGCGGATATATTGATGAATCACGAATGGCTGCTACCGGCGGAAGTTACGGCGGTTATATGGTAAGCTGGATCGCCGGTCATACTGATAGATTTGCAGCATTGGTCAATCATGCGGGTGTCTACAATATTATGGGGCAATTTGCCTCTGATGTTACTGCACACCGCGAGTATTCTTACAATGGTGCTCCGTGGGACGGACTTGAACAAATGCAGCAATGGAATCCTGCGCTGCACGCCGAAAACTTTGAATCTCCGATGCTTGTTATCCATGGTGAATTGGATTACCGCGTGCCGGTAACTCAAGGCCTTGAAGTATACGGTGTGTACAAAGGAAAAGGTGTGGATGCACGCCTTGTGTATTATCCCGATGAGAATCATTGGATATTAACTCCACAAAATTCAATATTCTGGTATGATGAGCTTTACAACTGGTTTGATCGTTATTTAGGAACGGGTGCGACAAATTGACTGTTATAATTAATTAGTAATATCAAAAAACACAAAATAATACATATATAGGAGTAACCAAATGAACTACCAACTCTTAACAAGAGGGATGCTCGTTTTGCTGTTTCTTGTGTCTACCGGTTTTCTGTTTGCCCAGATGGAAGATGAGGAATTTCAGGAAATCTACGATGAATATCTCGAGATCAATCAACAGCTTCAACAGCTACAGCAGCAGGCTTTACAGGATGAAGATATCGCAGGATATGCTGAAGAGTATTCAGCATACGTCGATACGAAACTGAAAGAAATTGATTCTCGTGCAGGTGAACTCGTCGACCAGCGTGAGGAAACAATAAACCGAATTGAAGCTGCACAACAAGAAGGTGATTTTGAAGTAATTCAGGAACTCCAGCAGACATATCAGCAAATAAATCAGGAACTGCAACCATTTATCCAGGAAGCAATGCAGGATCAAGAGGTACAACAGCGTCAACAGGAGCTGGAGGAAATGCTTATAACAAAAATGGAGGAAATTGATCCGGAAACAATTCCCCTTCTTAACAGAATGAGCGAACTTTCCGAACAATTAGATCGAATGATGCAGCAACAGCAACAATAATTTATCACCCGTATATTTTTTATGTGCAATCAACACAATGAGAGGAGTGAGAGAATGAACTACCAACACGTAATCAGAAGCGTCGTTGCACTGCTGTTTTTATTTTCCACCGGTGTCGTTGTCGCTCAAACACAGGATGAGGAATTCCAGCAGCTTTACGAAGAATATCTCGAAATTAATGAACGGCTCCAGCAGCTTCAGCAGCAAGCCCTGCAAAATGAGGAAGTTGCCGCGCATTATGATGAGTATTCTGAGTATCTTGACAAGAAGATAAGAGAGATCGATCCCGATGCGGGAGACCTTATTGAACAACGTGATGAAATAATAGAGTCACTCGAGACTGCTCAGGTAGAGGGCGATATGGAAACGGCGCAGCAACTACAGCAGCAGTATCAGCAGATTAATCAGCAGATACAACCCTATATGCAGGAAGCTATGCAAGATCCTGAAGTGCAGGAGAGGCGAAATGAGTTCGAGGAGCATCTCATAGATGAGATGGAGCAAATCGACCCCGAGGCGGTACCGCTCTTTAACAGAATGGAAGAACTTTCACGCGAATTAGATCGTATGATGCAGCAACAGCAGCAATAAAAAAACGGTCTATTATTCTTCTACAGGCAAATATCCTGACAATAAATTGGATATTTGCCTGTTTTTTAATATCATACCGAGACACCTGAAAATTTTCTGTAGAAAAATTATATAATTGACTAATTTTGCTAAAATGCGTATATTTAGTATTCTTATGCTGTAAATAGCGGATTTATGTGATCTGTCGGGCGGTTAGCTCAGTTGGTTAGAGCGCTACGTTGACATCGTAGAGGTCACTAGTTCGAGTCTAGTACCGCCCACATAAAGATTCTAATCGGAGCTGCCTCCGATTTTTTAATGTAATAATAATAACTTTGTTCGAGGTGCATGGAAACAATTAAACTTACACTTCCTGACGGATCGGAGAAAGAATTCCCCAAGGGTGTAACTCCATACAAAGTAGCGGAATCGATAAGCAGGCGGTTGGCTGATGAAGCGCTCGCAGCAATGCATAATGACAGCATTGTCGAGATGCATCGCCCTATCGAGAATGACGGTTCATTTCGCTTGCTTAAATTTGAGGACCCCGAAGGAAAGTATGTTTACTGGCACAGTACCTCACACGTCATGGCTCACGCAATTGAAGAGCTATTTCCAGGCGCAAAAT
Source organism: Bacteroidota bacterium (assembly GCA_007128495.1). GTDB lineage: Bacteria > Bacteroidota > Ignavibacteria > T3Sed10-11 > T3Sed10-11 > T3Sed10-11. The sequence goes on along the minus strand of SKXH01000229.1, from coordinate 9,497 downwards.
TCGGCGTAGGCCCGCCGGTTGATAATGGTTTTTACTATGACGTTGATGTCGACAAACGGCTCTCCGATGAGGACCTAAAACTGATCGAGAAAAAAATGGAGGAGATCGTAGAGCGCGGCGAAAAATTTGAGCGTGAAGTATTGCCGAAAGAAAAAGCAATAGAATTTTTTAGAAAGAAAAACGATCCGTATAAGCTCGAATTGCTCGATGAGATCGACGGCAACAACGAAGTAGTAAGTTTATACCATGAAGGTGGATTTACTGATTTGTGCCGGGGACCTCATCTTCCAGACACCCAAAGGATCAAACACTTTAAATTACTGAGTGTCTCCGGATCATACTGGCGCGGCAGCAGCGACCGTCAGATGTTGCAGCGTGTGTACGGTGTCTCGTCTCCGAAGAAAAAATATATCGATGAATATCTCGAACGACTTGAGGAGGCAAAGCGGAGGGACCACCGGAAACTCGGAAGAGACCTCGATCTTTTCATGTTCAATGAAATATCACCGGGCGCTCCGTTCTGGTTGCCGAGGGGGATGATCGTATTCCGTGAGCTTGAAAAGTTTATACGCGAAGAACTCGACGGAACTGGATACGATGAAATAAGTACTCCTATTCTGGTGAAGAAAAAACTCTGGCAGCAATCGGGACATTGGGATCATTATCAGGAAAATATGTTCCTGCTTGATGTCGAAGATGAGACATTCAGCTTGAAACCGATGAACTGCCCCGAAAGTACCTACGTCTATAAAAATAAGCTGCGGAGTTACAAAGACTTGCCGATACGATTGTCGGAGATCGGCAGGTTGCACCGGAATGAAATATCCGGTGCCCTCGGCGGGATGTTTCGTGTCCGGCAAATTACGATGGATGATGCTCATTTGTTTGTTCGCCCCGATCAAATACTTGACGAGATCGATAAACTTTTGGAATTGATCATCAAAGTGTATACTATTTTCGGCTTTGAACCAACATTCAGTCTTGCAACACGTCCTGAAGATTCTATGGGTGATCCGGCGTTATGGGAAAAAGCGGAACGCTCGCTTGAAGAGGCCTTGAAACGTAATCAAATTGATTTTGCGCTAAAAGAAAAAGACGGTGCTTTCTACGGCCCGAAGATTGATGTCCAGATACATGATGCACTCGGCCGGCAGTGGCAGCTTGCCACGATCCAGCTTGACTTTCAAATGCCGGAGCGGTTTGATCTTGAATATGTTAATGAAAGCGGCGGTCGCGATCGGCCGGTTATGATTCATCGGGCGGTATTCGGGTCGTTTGAGCGATTTATCGGCATACTGGTCGAACACTATGCCGGTGCATTCCCGACCTGGCTGGCGCCTGTTCAGGCGGCGGTGCTGCCGATAAGCGATGCTCATCATTCATATGCCGCTGCTGTCGTTCAGCGGTTGAAGGAAGCGGGCGTGCGTGTTGAAAACGATTTGCGGAATGAGAAGATTGGTTACAAAATCCGCGAGTGGGAAACACAAAAAGTTCCGTACATGCTTATCGTCGGAAACAAAGAATTGGAAAACAAAAGTGTTTCCGTCCGCAAGCATCACGAAGGAGATACCGGATCGCAGGACCTTGAAGAATTTATTGCCGTCGTTACCGATGAAATTAAGTTGAAAAAATTGTAGAACTATATAAGGAGATTATCTTATCAAAGAGAAGCGGTTACGGGTGAATAAAGAAATTCGTGCTCCAAAAATCCGGTTGATCGATGAAACCGGTCAGCAGCACGGGATTGTCCTCATACAGGAAGCAATGAGATTGGCAGATAACAGGGGATATGACCTGATCGAAATATCGCCGAACGCGAATCCCCCTGTTTGCAAAATGCTCGACTACGGGAAATACCGCTATGAGCAGATGAAAAAGGAAAAGCTGCAACGGAAACATCAGCAGCAGACCCAGGTGAAAGAAATCCGGTTGCATCCCAATACGGATGATCATGATTTTGAATATAAAGCGCGTCATGCTCGAAGATTTCTGGAGGAAGGAAATAAAGTTAAAGCAACGGTTATATTTAAAGGCAGGGAGATCACTTATAAGGACCAGGGTGAAGAAATCCTTCAGCGGCTTTTAGAAAAGGTAGAGGATGTTACCAAGGTAGAACAACAGCCCAAGATGGAAGGCCGGAGCATGATCATGATGTTAGCTCCGGAGAAGAAAAAAGGAAGCGGTAAAAAGAACTAACATTTTTGTATTTATCAGAGGAACGTATTATGCCAAAGATGAAAACAAACCGTGGTGCAGCGAAAACGTTCAAGCGAACTGCATCCGGTAGATTTAAACGGGTGAAGGCATACAAGAGCCACATATTAACGAAGAAATCCCGGAAACGGAAACGTAACTTACGTAAATCTACGCTTGTTCATCCGACAAGTGAAAAAAGCGTTCGACGTATGCTGGGAATGTAATAAGTAACTGAAAATTATAATCGATTAAAGCAGGAGTGATATCGTATGCCACGATCACAAAATAATGTCGCTGCCCGAAAGCGAAAAAAGAAAGTGCTCAAACAAGCTAAGGGCGCATTCGGGGCGCGAAGCAAAGTATACTCGGTTGCCAAGCATCATACCGAAAAAGCGATGCAGTACTCGTACCGGGACCGCCGCGCTAAAAAGCGCTCCTTCCGGCAGCTATGGATAACACGCATCAATGCTGCCGCACGTATAAACGGCACAAATTATTCAAGATTGATAGAAGCTATCGGTAAGAAAGACATGCAGATAAACCGGAAAGTGCTGGCTGATTTAGCAGCAAATCATCCGAAAGCATTTACTGAAGTCGTCAAATTTGCAATGTCTTAATTCGCGCAAGCTCCCATTACAAATCATAGGTAACAATCCGTATGAACGGAATGTGTGATGTAGTAATGGGAGTTTTTGTATATAAACTCCATAAATGAACGGTACTGCTGATAATGGACATTAACTCCGTATACGAAACAATCGAAAATGTCAAGTCGGATATTCAGAGTGTTTCCACAAAGGATGATCTGGAAGAATTCCGGTTAAAGTATCTTGTGCGGAGGGGAATCATTCAGCAGATGTTTGAAGGGATAAAATCCGCCTCACCTGAGGAGCGCCCCCAACTTGGTAAAGCGCTGAATGAACTACGGCAAACGGCTCAAACGCTTTTCGATGAGAAAAAACGGGAGCTTGAGCAATCAAGAACATTAACGGCCGATAAACTTGATCTTACCATCCCCGGCCGAAGACGTCCTATCGGTACCAAACATCCCGTTACTCAGGCACTTGATGATATGACAACCATCTTTAAATCGATGGGTTTTGCCGTTGCTCTCGGGCCCGAAATTGAGGATGATTTCCATAATTTTGAAGCGCTCAATTTTCCTGCCGATCACCCCGCCCGCGATATGCAGGATACTTTTTTTCTTGATGAAACGGCGCTTTTGCGTACTCACACCTCACCGGTTCAGGTTCGCATTATGATGAATCAGAAGCCGCCGATACGACACATTATGCCCGGGAGAGTGTATCGGAATGAAGCAATAAGCGCGCGTAGTTATTGTATGTTCCATCAGCTTGAAGGGTTGGCTGTTGATGAGAATATTACCTTTGCGGAATTGAAAGGGACGCTGGCAACCTTTGCGAAAAAGTTTTTCGGTTCCGGCGTGAAATATGTTTTCCGCCCGAGCTTCTTTCCCTTTACCGAGCCGAGTGCTGAAATGGATATTTCCTGTTTTCTGTGTAATGGAAAGGGATGCCGCGTCTGTAAACAAACCGGCTGGCTGGAGATCCTCGGCTGCGGTATGGTAGACCCGAACGTACTTAAAGCGGTCGGTTACGATCCGGAGAAAGTTACCGGCTATGCATTCGGTATGGGAGTCGATCGTACGGCATTGCTGCTGTATGGTATCGATGACATTCGTATGTTGTATGAGAATGATGTCCGTTTACTCAATCAATTTTCCTGATAGTTATGAATATTTCTTTTAACTGGCTGCAAGATTACGTAACAATACACGAATCTCCCCATGAAATTGCCGAGCGCTTGACCATGGCAGGTCTCGAGGTTGAAGCGATACGATCTACCGAAGAAATATACTCGAACTTTGTTGTCGGCAAGGTACGGGATGTACGGCAGCACCCCAATGCCGACAGGTTAACGGTATGCGATGTCAATGACGGAAAACAAACACACACTGTCGTCTGCGGCGCCTCGAATGTAGCAAAGGAACAAAAAATAGTTTTTGCCCGGGTCGGTTCAGTTGTGCCTGTCAACGGTATGCACGTAAAGGAAGTGGAAATACGCGGCCAAAAATCTGCCGGTATGATCTGCTCCGAGTATGAGCTTGAGCTCGGTGATGATCACGACGGTATACTTGTTCTCTCCGATGATGCAAAACCCGGTATGCAGTTTTCAGAATACTACTGGGAAAACGACGTCGTGTTTGAAATCGGGATAACACCGAACCGTCCTGATTGCCTTTCTCATATTGGTGTAGCCCGCGATATTGCAGCACTATACAAACGACCGTTAAGAACTCCAAAGATAAAAATCAGTGAATCGAATAAACCGGTGAAGTCTGCTCTTACCATCGATATAAAGGATGAAGAACATTGTCCTCGTTATGTCGGCAGGGTGATCGATGGCGTGGAAATCGGTGAGTCACCCGGATGGATGCAGCGCAGGTTAAGGATGATAGGTTTACGTCCGATAAACGCTGTGGTTGATGTTACCAATTATGTGATGATGGAATACGGGCAGCCGCTGCATGCATTCGATTATAATTTAATTCAGAATAATAAGATTGTTGTCCGCCTTGCAAAAGATGGTGAGAAATTTGTAACACTTGATGAAAAGGAACGGACGTTAACGAAGAGGAACCTGTTAATATGCGATGCAAAGCAGCCCGTTGCAGTCGCAGGTGTGATGGGCGGTTTGAATTCGGAAATACATAACGAGACGACCTCGGTGCTCATTGAAAGCGCGTATTTTGCTCCGGCATCGGTACGTCATACCTCCAAGCAGCTCGGGCTGGTAACAGAGTCATCGTATCGTTTCGAGCGGGGAGTCGATCCGTCGCGAACGGCCGAAGCTGCCGATCGTGCGGTGCAGTTAATCCAGCAATTGACCGGCGGTACGGTCTATCGAGGACGGGTGGATGCATATCCGAAGAAAATCAAACCATTGAATATACCGTTCCGGAGTAAACAAGTAGAACGAGTACTCGGTGTTTCAATTCCTGCCACCACCATAAAAAGTATACTGAAACGGCTCGGTGTAGAAGTGAGAGATTCCAGGAAGAAAGGTGAGTGGCGATGTGTTGTGCCCACCTACCGGCCCGACATCGAACGGGAGATAGATTTGGTAGAGGAGATCGTTCGTATTTATGGTTATGATAATGTGCCGGCTCAGGAAACGGCCGCAATCAGATTTACGGCCGATGATGTTCGACCGGAAATACACGATCAAGTACGGGAATGGTTTGTCGGTGCAGGTTTTAATGAAATCGTGTGTAATAGCATGGTACCGGGAAATTGGAATATGTATACGGGCAGATCGGCCGTCACTGTAAACAATCCGCAAAATCAAGACATGACCGATTTGCGTACGTCACTCATCCCGGGTATGCTGCATGTTGTGAATCATAATATTAACAGGGGAAACCATAGTTTGCGTTTGTATGAAATCGGTCATATCTTTTCACGTGATCCTTTTCCAGGATCGAAAAATTATATACAAAATTACCACGAGGGTGAATCGATAGCAATTATGCTCACCGGCACCCGTAACCCGGACGACTGGTCGTTAAAAGATGCTCAATTTGACTTCTACGACCTGAAGGGGGAGGTTGAATCACTCGCGGCCAAATTTAATCTTGACAAAATAGAATATAATATTTATAATACCAGTAGTAATACTTTAATTGATGAGGCGGTTGGTATTGAATTTAAAGGAGTTTCGCGGGGGTATTTCGGGAAAGTTTCAAAAGAGCTGCTGAAATCTTTTGATATCCAGCCCGATATATATGCTGCTGAGATTGACATAGAATTGTTAAGCGAATTCTATCGGATTGAAAAGAAGTTTGAGGATGTCCCGAAATATCCGCCGGTACATCGTGATCTCGCTTTTATTCTTGATGAGTCGGTACTCTATCGGGATCTTGATCGGGTTATCCGGGAGTACGGAGCACCACTGGTAAGCGGTGTATCTTTTTTCGATATTTACCGGGGTGATAAGATTGGAAGCGGCAAAAAAAGTATTGCTGTATCATTAGAGATGCTGTCAAAAGAAAAAACACTGACACAACCCGAGATAGAGGAAATATTGACGAGAGTTGTAAAAGCCGTTGAGAAAAAACTCGGTGGTGTGTTGCGGTCATAATATGTATCAATTATAATGCAGCCAATTACGGTGAGCGAAAAACAAGAAAATAATATATTGACCGAAGATATTCAGCAATTGGAAGCAACGCTTCGGGGCTTATGGGACCAAACCAAGCAGGCCGCGGATGTGATCCAATCGCTTCGTCAAGAGAAACGCGAACTCCTGAATCAAGTCGGCGAACTGGAAGAAAAGGTAAAAGACCTGGAATCCAAACTTGAGCAACGAGATGACGAAATAAAGCTTATGCATAAGCAATTACAGGATATCAGGAATAACGGGCTCGGAACGATGAATCAGGAAGAACGCGCAGAACTTCGTAATCAAATTATTGGTTTATTAGATAAGATTAATTCACACTTGTAACGAACTGTTGTTGCAGCACACTACCGGTGCAGCCATTACTGTATCGCTCATTTATTAAAACAAGCGAGGAACAGTGAAAAGTCTTCGAGTTAAAATATTTGGAACTGAATACCCGCTGCGTAGCGAGGATGAGGAGTTTACAAAACAGGTGGCGACCTATGTAGACCAGATGATTGAGCGAATTCATGAGAAAATACCAGATCAACCTCCACTAACAATCGCGGTGCTTACCGCATTGAATGTAACCGAAGATATGATGAATGACAGGGAAAAAAGCCATATTGTATTACAAAATATAAATGGCGAATTGGAAAAAATGACGAAACATCTGTCTGAAGTGATAAACGATAGCGGAGATTGATCAAATCGCTGTACCGTGAAAGTAAAGGTGTTCTTTTCTATAGCAATGTGTGTACTAGTATAACCGCACAGTGCAGCCGCAGCAACATTTAAATGAAGAACTAACAGTCTCATTTACAGGGAGCTTGACTCTTGGCGTTGACTGCAGGCCACATACTTAACCCGTTAATCCGGGATAAGTAACAGGTATCTCGATACGTCGGGATATCTGACAGTGGAAGCAGAATTCGTTCAGGCGGGTTCCCACACTGTCTTGAAGGAGTTCTTCCAGACAATGACTGCGGTTGTTTTTGTGCGGTTTTTTTATATTTATCATTAGAGTTACGATAGTATCGTACCGGAGGAAACATGGACTTACTTGTTATGATCCTGATTGCCGTCGCCGGACTCGCTGCTGGTGTAGGCATTGGTTGGAAACTTCGATTACGGTCGGAGCGAAATACAGTACAATCGGCGGAAATCAGGGCTCGGAAAATACTTGAAGATGCGGAAAAAGAAGCAAAAACATTAAAGCGTGAAAAGATATTAGAAGCAAAAGACGAATGGTATAAAAAGAAACAGGATTTTGAAACCGAGGCCTCCCGGCAAAGAAATAAACTTCAAGCTCAGGAAAAGCAGCTCATCTCGCGCGAACAAAACATCGAGCGAAAATCGGAACTTTTTGCCAAAAAAGAAAAAAGTTTGCAGGAACTCGAACAGGAGGTGCAAAAAAAGCTCAACAACGCCCGGAAGCGTGAAGAGCAATTGGATGCATTAATCGTGGAGCAGAACAACCGGCTCGAGCGAATCAGTACGCTGACTGTGGATGAGGCAAAAAAGATGCTTTATGAAAATCTCATCAACGAAGTTAAAGCAGAAGCAGCTCAGTATATCCGGGAGATACGTGATCAAACCAGAATCGATGCAAAAAAAGAAGCACAGAAAATAACTGTCCAGGCGATTCAGCGTACTGCAGTGGATCACTCGGTAGAAACCACGGTAAGTGTTTTGAATATTCAAAGTGACGAGATGAAGGGACGGATAATCGGAAAAGAGGGACGTAATATTCGTGCATTCGAAGCGGCAACCGGTGTTGATGTTATTGTTGACGATACGCCAGAAGCTGTGATTCTTTCAGGGTTCGATGGATTCAGGCGTGAGATTGCAAAGAACGCACTCGATAGATTGATCTCCGACGGTCGTATTCATCCGGCTCGAATTGAAGAAGTTGTCGGGAAAGTTCGTGAAGAACTTGAGGAGGAAACTGTAAAGATCGGTGAGAATGCGCTGATTGAACTCGGTCTTCACGGCGTTCATAACGATTTGCTGCGGCTCCTGGGAAAGATGAAGTACCGTTCAAGTTACGGACAAAATATGTTGCAGCACAGTATCGAGGTCGGATTTCTTACCGGCTTTATGGCTGCCGAGCTTGGCCTCGACTCCACCCACGCCAAGCGCGCAGGTTTATTTCACGATATTGGTAAAATAGTTGAACAAAATGTCGAAGGTCCTCACGCACTGATCGGATATGAACTGGCAAAAAAATATAATGAACATCCGGCGGTAGCAAATGCGATCGGGTCGCACCACGAGGATATTCCGATGGAAACGCCCATAGCCGCATTAGTGCAGGCCGCAGATTCAATAAGCGGCGCACGTCCCGGAGCAAGAAGGGAGTCGGTCGAGGCATACGTGAAGCGGCTCGAAAAACTGGAAGACCTTGCACGATCGTTTAAAGGTGTTGCCAACAGCTACGCAATACAAGCCGGCCGTGAAATACGGGTTGTTGTCGAACCCGATAAGATCGACGATATCCTTGCGGATCAATTGTCGCGTGATATCGCTGCAAAGATCCAAAAGGATATGGAGTACCCCGGACAGATCAAAGTAACGGTGATACGGGAGGTCCGGTCTGTAGCGCTGGCAAAATAAATCGGATATAATGTTACGAATAGGAATAACCGGCGGATACGGCAGCGGAAAATCAGCAGCCGCGAAATACTATGAAGATAAGCAGTATCCGGTGATCTATGCCGATCCGCTTGCAAAAAAACTAATGTGTGAAGATGCAGCAATCCGCAAGAAACTGACTACTTTGCTCGGCAGCAATGCCTATGAATCCGACGGCTCTCTCAATACTCAATACGTTGCAAGTGTGATTTTTACTGAACCGGGTAAAAAACGTGAAGTGGAACGAGTTGTACATCCCGCGGTTCTTGCCGCCATCGATAATTATTTCACCGGCATTGAAAAACAACAATCTCACCCTTTTGCATTTACCGAAGCCGCCTTGATATTTGAATCGGGGATGGAGAAAATGCTCGACTATGTAATCGTTGTTGCTGCACCGGAAGAACTCCGTGTACAGCGTATAGCCAAACGCGACGGTACCGATGAAGAGGAAATACGTAAAAGAATTGCCGCCCAGCAATCCG
>SKXH01000017.1 GCA_007128495.1 Bacteroidota bacterium | reverse complement strand
TACCATCGGGTGTGCCGCAATTTCTTTTAATGCTGCTACGGGTACGGATGCACTGACAATTGTACCGACTTCTGTTATATTTTGTGCATCGAACCGGTCGAGAAAACCAATGTTTCCTTCCACCTCCAAACGTATAAATATCCCGATCCGTAAATTTCCGTTTTTATCTTGTCTTAAAGCATAAGGGGAATAGTGAATTTGACGTTCGGTTATCTGAGTAACTTCTCCCAACCGGTTAAAACTATGAAATAGAGTACGAAGTGGAGCGTTGAGTTTGTCGCTGCCGGGGAAAATGAGCGATTCATCTTGTTTATATATATCTTCCGAAATATGTAATGTGATTTGAGGGCCCTGTTCTGATAGAGCATCTTTTATAGCGGCAGAGTTATTCTCCTGGCCTTCGGTAAAATGGGTGCCCAACAGAAGAAACAGAAATAAAAAATATACTTTTATGTTTTGAATTAATCCTGTTTGTACAGATTTATACATGGCATTTCTCCGGAATAGTTATTGTTGTAGTGGCCTTCTTGTCTGACTGAGAGATATGGAAACAACAAAATCCAACGCAGTCGCACATTTAATTGCGTCAGGATTTCCCCGTGCGGTTATTATATCATCAATGTAGGTACGAAGCTCAAGACCGCACTCTTCTAACTGCCTGACCACATCATCATCCGATAGGCGGTCTAACTTAACGAAAACCCGAATTCTTTCTTCCTCCCCCTCCCTTTCCTGCTTCGTAATCTCCGCACGCAGCGGTGCATCCAGCTTGGTTTCATCAATCTGCATATCAGCTCTCTCCGATCGACAATGAGAAAAAAGAAATATAAGTGGTAATAAAACAAAAATTAATGGTCGCATTGTTTTCATGTCCTTCTCCTGTACTGGTTGAGTATAGTTTTTGGAATTTCAGGTATAACCATTTAATATCAGACGTGGACCAATGTTACCGTTTTAAATCACTCTACTTTTTTGAGATTGCTCAATATACAAAATTACTTTTTTGTATTCAATTATCTGCTCGTTATTACTGCTCATATTTACGGCGGCTATTATCCATGCCTCGCCAATTCTTTACCAATACCATTTTGATATTACTATCTGATAACTGAATAATGGGCTATCTTAAAAAAGGTAACTTTGATATAAATCCGTGAAATCCGTGGTGCTATTTAGATAGATATTTTTTTTAAAGCAGACTCAATAATATCTGAAAATATATTGCACACAGATTCGGTCAATCAAAAACTTGATAAAAACCGTCATTTTGATTAAAATGTAATACATTAAATTTCAACCTCTAAATCAAAAATCGATTTCTATGACAAAACAAGCACTTATATTCTTCGTTATAATCTCCTTTGTTTCATCGTATCCCTTATTTGCCCAATCCACCCTCACTTTCGAAGACGTAATGCAGTTCGAGGAAATACGTCATCCCATTATTTCCGCAAACGGAGAGTGGATCGGCTATAGCGTATGGCCCGAACGGGGAGATGGAAAAACGCATATAAAACAAGTGGATGGTAACGGCGTGTTCACCATCGAGCGCGGTGAACGCCCTCAAATCACACCAGATGGAATCTGGGGCGCGGCAATTGTACAGCCCCCTTTTATTGAGAAACAAAATGCAAAGAACGAAGCACCGAAATCCGGTCTTGAACTTATAAACACATCAGACGGAAGTACACATACATTCGATAATGTAGAAGAATTTGAATTCTCCAATAACAACCGGTGGCTTATAGTTCGCCATCATCGCCAGGAGGAACTCGATGACAACGCGAAGAAAAACAAACACATCGGTTCACCGGTAACATTGTATGAGTTGAATAACGGTACTACGAAAACAATCGATTTTGTTAACGAATCTGCAATCGATAGCACCGGAAACTACTTTGTATACGGCGTAGTTGACACGACCGGCGAAGAAAACGGTCTTTATGCGATCGACCTGCGTGATGAACTTTCTGATCCGGAAAGGATACTTGGACTCAACGATGCTTACTATACCAATTTTACGTGGGATAACCCCCGGTCGCGGATTGCATTTACTGCTACCGAGCTTGATACTGCTCAAGATTACCGTCCGCTCGATGCATCAATAATTACGTGGGAGGCATTCGACGGAGAACCGGAAACTGTTGTCCGACCGGATGATATCCGCGACGGTTACCGGTTACGCATCAATAATGAATTGAAATGGACGAACGATGGAAACCGATTATTCTACGGAGTTATGCTCGATGACTTTGTACAATTGGATGAGAAAGACGAAGAACGCGACTCCCTCACCGCAGAGAATCTTTATGACATTGAATTTATCCGGGAAGAAGTCGGCTCGGATGTATGGCACTGGGATGATCCTTTGATCAAAACAAATGAAAAACAGACGTGGAATCAACGTAAGAATCATCTGTACACTGCCGTGTATCACATCGAGGATGAGCGTTCTGTACAGCTTGCTACAAGAGATATGATCGGAATTAACACGAGTCATAATCCCGACGTCGTTCTCGGAACCAATCCCCTCCCTTATTTAAAACTTATTACATGGGACGGACGGTATAGCGATATTTATCTTGTGGATTTAAATACCGGCGAACAGAATCTTTTACTTGAGAAGATGCGATTCGGGGCGACATTATCGCCCGGTGGAAATTATGTTGCGTACTTTGACAATAAAGATTGGCATCTTTACGACGTCGACAACGAAACAACGCGAAATCTCACAGCCGACCTTGATGTGTCGTTTGAAAATGAAGATAACGATCGTCCGCAGCCATCATGGGGATACGGCATCGCGGGATGGGTTGCCGGTGATGAAGCGGTACTCATTTATGATAAATACGATATCTGGCACTTCGATACACAGACGGGTGATGCTCTAAATATTACCAACGGACGCGATGAACAAAGGATCTTCCGTGTGCGGGATCTCGATCCCGACCGGGAAACATTTGCAGCGAATGAAAGTTTGCTGCTGGAGATGTACCACGACCGGGATAAAAATTTTGGATTTTATCAGGCGCGGGTGGGTCAAGCCGGTGTTACCCGTTTGCTCGAGGATGACGTCAAGTACTCGTTCGTTGCAAAAGCGGAGGATGACGGCCGGATATTATTTACCACCGAACGGTACAATAAATTTCCCAATCTCTGGATCGCTCCCGATGAACGATTCCAAAACCCGCACAAGGTAACCAACTTATACGACGATCTCACCGGGCAATTTGCCTGGGGTCACGCAGAGCTTATCAGTTGGCTCAATGTAGACGGAAAAGAAGTACAGGGTATACTCATTTATCCCGGTGATTATGAGGAAGGACAGCGGTATCCGGTTCTTGTCTACTACTACGAACGATTCTCCCAGCGGTTACACGATTTTAATCACCCGTATACCAATCATCGTCCGGTGTTTGCGCAATACGCCAGCGATGGATACGCAGTGTTCCTACCGGATATCTGGTTTGATGTACCGATCCCCGGTTATTCGGCAACGAAAAATCTTGTCCCCGGTGTGCAAAAACTTATAGATATGGGAATTGCCGATCCCGAAGCCATTGGATTACACGGACATTCGTGGAGCGGTTACCTCACGGCACATGTCGTCACCCAGACGGATATATTTGCGGCTG